>JACCRH010000374.1 GCA_013813675.1 Gemmatimonadales bacterium | reverse complement strand
GGGCCGGCCTATCTGAACGACCTGATCTACGAACCCATCCGCCTGGCCTGCCGGTCGGGCATCTCCACGATCGACCTGGGCATGAGCGCGCTCTACCCCAAGGTGCTCCGCGGCGCCCGCTTGAGGCGCCGGGTGGCACTGGTGCGCGGCACCGGGCCCGCCGTCCATCAGGTGATGGCCGCTCTGGGCGCCGCGGTGGCGCGGAGGCAGGAGGCAAAGGAGCGGAGGATGCTCGGGCCGCTGTGGGGCCCGGGGTGCTACGAGGGCGAGGAGGTGCTGTCATGATTCCGCGGCCGCTGGCCAAGTACGTGGCCGACCTGGCCACGTTTCCGGCCGATGCCGCGCTGGGGCTCCGGAACGAAGGGCTGCGCGGTCTCTGGGTGGCGATCACGACGCGGACGCTGCACCGCCTCGTTCGGGTCAGCCGGCTCAGGGTCTTCGCCCAGCCGCTGGATGTGATACCGGAGGTGACGGTGCCGACCGGCGTGACGATCACACCGCTTCGGCTGGAGCAGATTCCGTTGCTGGCGCCCATCGCGGGAGCGCGCGACCGCGAGCGATTCCGCCGCCTGCTCGAGGTCGGCTGCTCCGGCTTGGCGGCATGGCGTGGAGACCGCGCGGTGGGCTATGCCTGGGTCGCCACCGAGATGCGGCCGGAGGTGAGCCAGTGCCAGCTCGAGCTGCCCGCCACCGCCGCCTACCTCTGGGACCTGTACGTCGTGCCGGCAGAGCGCGGGAGCGGCGTCGGCTCCGCCCTGGCGAGCGAGCGGCTCCGCACCGCGCGAGCGCTGGGCCGCGCCGAAGGGTGGCGGATGATCACGCCCGACAACGCCGCGTCGCTGCGCACCCTGCAGCGAAGCGGCGCATCGACCCGGGTGGTGGGCGAGATGCGATACCTCAAGGTCGGCACCCGGCTCTACTCCAGATTCTCCCCATGTCAGCCCACCCGGCACTGAGCGAGGCGGGCGCGCTGCTGCGCCGCCGCGAGGGGTTGATCCGGAAGGTGGCGGGATACTCCGCCATTCGCGGGTCCGCCGAGGCATTGGTCGGCATTCGCGGAATCCTGCTCGCCGCTCTTCTCGGGCCGGCCGCGTTCGGCGGCTGGGCCCTGCTGCGCCTGGCGACCCGCTACGCCGCCCTCGCGGGACTCGGCGTCTTTCGCGGGCTCGAGGTCGAGCTCCTCCATCCGTCGGGGCCGGAGGCTGAGACGACGGGCCGGTCGGAGGCGGCCGGCGCCGCGCTCGGGTTCATCCTCGTGGTGTCGGGGTCGCTGGCGGCGGTGGCGCTGCTGCTCAGTGCCTTCGTGGCGGCTGAGCACCGGCTGATCCTTCAGGGTTTCGCCGCCGCCGTGGTCGCCGAGTCGGTCTACGGTTACACGCTGGTCTGGACCCGGATCCGCACCACACTCCTGCGATATGCCGTGCTCGAGGCGAGCACCGCGGCGCTCCATCTCCTCCTCGGGGTGTGGTTGGCCCGATCGTTCGGCCTGGGGGGCGCCTTCGCGGCGCTGGCCATCGCCGCCGCGCTCGGGGCCGGAGCCGCGTCATCCTGGGTGGAGATGCGGCCCGCGCTGGGCCGGGCGATCCTGAACCGGATGCTGAGCGTGGGCTGGCCGATGGCGCTCACCGGCGCGGTGGGGATCCTGCTCCACACCGCCGACCGCTGGGTCGTGGCGGCCTGGGGCGGCCGGGAGCTGCTGGGCTACTACGCCTTTGCCGGCGCGCTCACCAGCGCGGCCGCCGCGTTCGCGCTCGCGATCAGGACGGTCGTCTTCTCCGAGGTCTACGGCGAAGCGCGCGTGGCCGGCGCCGCCACCGCGCTACAGCGCCATCTCGAGCGGTCGCTGATGCCGTTCGCCACCCTGGTCCCGCCGGTGCTCGGTGCGATCGGCTTCTGTCTCGGGCCCCTGGTGGAGCTGGCGGCGCCCGGCTACGCCCAGGCCGTTCCACCGGCGCGGCTCTTTCTGCTCGGGGGCGCGGCGGTTGGATTGGTGAATCTCGCCGCGATCGGCGCGGTCGCGGCCGGACGCCAGCGGCTCCTTCCAGCTTACGCGGCGGTGGCCCTGGCGCTTAACCTCGGCCTCTCCATTGTCGCCCTTATCGCCGGGGCGGGGCTCGAGGGTGTGGCCGCGGCGTCGTTCGCGGGGCACGCAGTCTTCGCCGCGGCAGTGGTGGGGCTGAACGCACAGTTGAGCGGCGTCGCCAGACCGGATCAGCTCGTCGTCCGGGCGCTGCGCCCGATGGTGTGGTGCGCCGCCGCCGTGGTGATCGCCGGGCACGCGGAGGTCGCGCTCGACTCGGACGCGGCGGGCCTCGGGTTCTATCTCTTCCTGATCGTGCCGCTGGCGGCGAAATCGAGAGGCGAATGGCGACGGATGCAGGGAGAGCGGTGAGCAATACGCGCGGCCTCGACGTGGTGCTGTTCACCTCCCAGGTTCTCGGACTGGAGGTGGCGGCCGCGGTCGCGGCGCTGGCCGAAGTTCGCACGCTGCACCTCGTCACCACCACGCTGCCTCGTCCACGGACCTTGCTCGAGCGGGTCAGGAAGACCTACCGCTATGCGGGCCCGCCAGGACTCCTCGCGGCGGCCCGGGCACGGCTGCCGCGCCCGCTTGCCGCGGGCGGTCCGCCCAGACTGGCCGAGGAGGTCGCCCGTCGGCTTCCGTCCGCGACCCATCTGCACTTCGCCGATCTGCACGCGCCGGAGTGTCTGCAGCGTCTCAGCGCCCTTCGGCCCGATCTCGGCCTCGTCTTCGCCTGCTATCGCCTCCGGCGCAGGCTGTTCACCATCCCGAGGCTGGGGACCATCAACCTGCATCTCGGCAAACCGCCCGAGTTCCGCGGCTCGTCGCCGGGTTTCTACGAGCTGCTTCAGGG
>JACCRH010000371.1 GCA_013813675.1 Gemmatimonadales bacterium | reverse complement strand
CCGGTCTGCTTGTCGCCGCCGTCGCCCTGCTCTCGCTCGCCGCCTGCGGTGGAGAGGCGTCGAAGTATTCCGGGTCCTGGAAGCGGGACCTCTACGGCGAAGGGGAAGTGAAGATGAAGCTGGCCTCGAACGGCGGGCTGGAGCTGATGCTTCCCTCCCCCCGCTGGCCCGACAGCGTGGACATGAAAGGCCGCGCCGCGGTCACCGGCGACACCCTGGTGTTCAAGGCGGACACGTCGGGGAGCGCGTGTCAGACTTCGGATGCACGCTACGTGGTGAGCCGAACCGAGGACGAATTGCACATCGCGGGTGTGGGGACTGACACCTGTGGCGGGCGCCGCGCCGCGCTGGTGGGGACCTGGCAGAAGGGGTGATCGGAGGTGGAGTCGCCGGCAGGCCGATTAGTTGAAAAGCGTGAACTGTTCACGGCTCGGGTGCAGGCCATTGCTGCGTCACGCAGTGGAACGCTCCCAGGCCCCACACCAGGTCGGTGCAGTCGATACCGATGACGTCGCGGCCGGGAAAGAGGCGCTCCAGGATCGTCTGGGCCTCGCCGTCTCGCTCGGAGTCGTAGGTCGGCAGTAGCACCAGGCCGTTCGCGATGTAGAAGTTCGCGTAGCTCGCGGGCAGGCGCTGGCCCTGGTACACGACCGGTCGCGGCATCGGCAACGGGACCACGCGCAGTGGGGTGCCGTCCTGATCGCACATGGTATGAAGCCGCTCCAGATTCTGCTGGAGCGGCTCGTAGTTTTCGTCGGCCGGATCCTCCTCCACTACGGTGACGACCGTCGTCGCATCCACGAAACGGGTCAGGTCGTCGATGTGGCCATCGGTGTCATCCCCCGCGATCCCGTCGCCCAGCCAGAGGATATTGCTGACGCCGAGATGCTGGCGGAGCCGCGCCTCGATGTCGTCGCGACCGAGCTGTGGATTGCGGTTGGGGTTGAGGAGGCAGGCTTCGGTCGTCAACAGCGTGCCCCGCCCGTTGACCTCGATCGACCCTGCCTCGAGGACCATGCCGGGGTGATGGACCGGGATTCCATACTCCTGGCCGATGCGGGTCGGTATGACGTCGTCCAGGTCGTACGGAGGATACTTGCCGCCCCACGCATTGTAGTCCCAATCCAGGATCAGCTCCTCGACCTTCCCGTTGGACTGTCGCTGCACGAAGATGGGCCCGTGGTCCCGGCACCAGGCATCGTTGGTGGGATTGTGGTGGAAGAAGACGCTGCCGAACCCCGCCCCCTGGGACGCGAGGAAGCGCCGGACCTCCGCTTCCATCGCGGGCCCCGCCACGTTGATGTGGACTTCCTCGCGGTCGGCAAGAAGCCGCACCATCCGGGCAAAGATTCCGGGCACCGCGGCGAACTTGCCGGGCCAGGAGGCTTCCTTGTGCGGCCAACTGAGCCAGGTGCCGCGGTGCGGCTCCCATTCGGCCGGCATGCGGAACGCGGACAAGGCGGCGGGCGCTTCGGTCATGCCGGTTGTGACAACCTTTCCCCGGTAGAAGAGGGTCATCAGTCGAGATATCGCTTGGTGATGTCCTGGTACGCGTCGATGCGCCGGTCGCGCAGGAAAGGCCAGTGAGTTCGGCTGGCATCTACCTTGGACAGGTCGCAGGTGGCGGTGAGCACTTCCTCGCCCGTCCCACCTTTGACCAGGAGACGACCGCCCGGGTCGGACACGAAGCTCCCGCCCCAGAACTCGATGCCCGCGGAGGGCTCGCCTTCGTGGCCCACCCGGTTGACGGCGCACACGTAGACGCCATTGGCGATCGCGTGGCTCCGCTGGATGGTTTCCCAGGCTGACTGCTGCTGCGCCCCGTGCTCCTGCTTTTCCGCGGGGAGCCAGCCGATGGCCGTCGGATAGAAGAGGATCTGCGCCCCGCTCATGGCGGTGAGGCGGGCGGCCTCGGGATACCACTGGTCCCAGCAAATCAGCACCCCGATCCGGCCGTAGCGCGTGTCCCAGGTGCGGAAGCCGAGATCGCCGGGGGTGAAGTAGAACTTTTCGTAGTACAGCGGATCGTCCGGGATGTGCATCTTGCGATACTTTCCCAGGTAGCGTCCATCCGCATCGAGCACCGCCGCGGTGTTGTGGTAGAGCCCCGCGGCCCGCTTCTCGAAAAGCGAGGCCACGATCACGACCTCGAGCTCCCCGGCCAACCGGGCCAGCCGCTCACTCGAAGGCCCCGGGACCGGCTCCGCCAGGTCGAAATACCGGTGGTCCTCGACCTGACAGAAATACTGGCTCCGAAAGAGCTCCTGCAGGCAGACGATCCGAGCCCCCTTCGCGGCGGCGTCGCGAACGCCCTTCATCGCTTTCTCGAGGTTCTCTTCCGGGTCCATGGAACAGCGCATCTGGACCAGGCCGAGTGTCACCGAAGGGTCGACGGCCGTGTTCATGGGGCTGAAGATAATGGCTGGGGATACCAGCGGCAGCGGACGAGGGTGATCTCCGTCACCTGGGGACCGTGGTCATGGGTCGTGGCAGCGGATGCCTGGTGTAGAGTAGGATCAACTGGTCTAGAGCCGTTCTATCAATGGAAGGACGACAGGAACCATGAGCTCTGCTTCGGGTGCGGTCGGGGGCGCGCGGCGCCCCGGGTTTCGCTGGACGGGCCTGACGGCTCTTGTTCTACTGGCCTGCGGCGGCGAACGGCGCGAAACCGGCAGCGCCCCGGCCGCGTCCGGTGACACCGCCCCCGCCGCGATAGCCGACACCGCCGCGACAGCCGACA
>JACCRH010000361.1 GCA_013813675.1 Gemmatimonadales bacterium | reverse complement strand
CCGCCGCGACCGGGCGGACATCGAGGCCCGCGGCTTTGGCCCGCTCGGCCGACTTCCCGCCGGCGCGCAGGCCGACGATGACCTTGGCGCCGCTGTCGCGGAGGTTGAGGGCGTGCGCGTGGCCCTGACTGCCGTAACCGACGATCCCGAAGGTGCGTCCGTCGAGCCGGCTTCGATCGGTGTCGGCGTCGTAGTAGACCCGCACGGATTCGTCGCTCATGTCGCTCCCGCTTCCAGTTGAGGTTGGGTGCCGATCCGCAGCTCCGCCGCGCCCGACTCCAGCGCCACGGCCCCGCTTCGCGCCACCTCGATGACGTCGAATCGTTCCAGCGCCCGGATGCAGGAGAGGACGAACGCCTCCGAGCCGGTGAGCTCGACGATGACGATGTCGCCCGACTCGTCCACCACCGTGGCGTGATACAGTTGCACCACGTCGAGCAGCTCGGCGTACCGCTCCGCCGGGGGGCGCAGCTTGACCAGGGCGATCTCCCGCGCCACCACCTGGCTCTGCGGGATCGCCGTCGCGTCGCGGACCCCGATGATCTTCTGCAGGTGCTGCGCGGCCCGTTCGGCCGCCGCGTCGTCGGACTGCATCATGAGGGTGAGCCTCGAGACCCCGGGCCTGTCGGTCGGGCCGACCGCCAGGCTGTGCACTGGGAAGTTACGCCGCCGGATGAGCCCCACGGCGCGGTTGAGCGTGATGAGCCGGTCCTCCAGGAGCACCGTGACCGCCCGGGTACCACTCATGCCGGCACCAGCCGGGGCGGGGCGGCCGGCTCCCCCTCGATCGGCTCGGAGAGCGAGGCGCCGGGGGGGATCATGGGGAAGACGTTCGCCTCCTGCTCGATGAGAAACTCGACCAGCGCCGGCCCCGGATGGTCGATCGCCTCGCGCACCGCGGCGTCCACCTGGGCGCCGCGCTCCACCCGGCGGCCGAAGATGCCGTAGGCCTCCGCCAGGCGGACGTAGTCCGGACTCCAGATCGGGGTCGCCGAATAGCGCCGGCCGTGGAAGAATTGCTGCCACTGGCGCACCATGCCCAGATAGCCGTTGTTGAAGACGGCCATCTTCACCGGAATCCCCTCCTGCACCATGGTCGCGATCTCCTGCATGTTC
Source organism: Gemmatimonadales bacterium (assembly GCA_013813675.1). Lineage (GTDB taxonomy): Bacteria > Gemmatimonadota > Gemmatimonadetes > Gemmatimonadales > GWC2-71-9 > CAVVWJ01. Next base: position 1,427 of record JACCRH010000361.1, on the reverse strand, counting down.
ATCTGGAACCCGCCGTCGCCCGAGATCGCCCAGACCGGCTCTTCCGGCCGCGCCAGCGCCGCGCCCATGGCCGCCGGCACCGCGAAGCCCATGGTGCCGAGTCCGCCGGAGGTGATGTGGGTGTTGGGGCGGCGATAGGGATAGAGCTTGGCAACCCACATCTGGTGCTGCCCCACGTCCGAGACGATCGTGCAGCGCCCGCCGGAGGCCTGATCGATCGCGCTGAGAATCGTTTCCGGCGACAGGTCGTCGCGAAAGCTTTCCGGCCGCGGCCGCATCCATGCCTCAATCTCCGCCCGCCACTCGGCGCAGTCGCGCGGGAGTACCTGGGCGAGCAGGTGCCGGAGGATCTCGCGCGCGTCGCCCACCAGGCCGATATCCGTGGCCACGTTCTTCCCGATCTCCGACCGATCCAGCTCCACGTGAATCACCTTGGCGCCCCGGGCGAAGCCGGCGAGGTTGCCGGTAACCCGGTCGTCGAACCGAAGCCCCACAGCCAGGATCAGGTCGGCCTGCTGGATCGCCCGGTTCACGTGCACCTCGCCGTGCATTCCCGGCATGCCCAGGTGCAGCGGGTGCGACTCGGGGAACCCGCTGATGCCGAGGAGCGTGGTGATCACGGGCATGCCGGTGCGCTCGGCCAAGCAACGGAGCTCCTCGTAGGCGCCCGACAGGATGATCCCGTGACCCGCCATGATGAGCGGGCGCTCCGCCCCCGCGATGAGCCGGACGGCGTCTTCCAGGGCGGAACGGCGGAAGGGCGGAACGGCGGAAGGCACCCTGCTACCGCCGTACCGTCGTTCCGCCGTACCGCCCTCCCATTCCGTCTTCGCCTGCTGCACGTCCTTCGGAACGTCCACCAGCACCGGCCCCGGGCGCCCCTCGACCGCGATCGCCAGCGCCTCGCGCAGAGCATCGGCCAGATCCTCGACGTCCTCCACCAGCACGTTGTGCTTGGTGATCGGCTGAGTGATGCCGATGATGTCGGTCTCCTGGAAGGCGTCGCGCCCGATCATGGCACGCGGCACCTGGCCGGTGAGGGCCACGACCGGGGTGCTGTCCATGTGCGCCGTGGCGAGGCCGGTCACCAGGTTGGTCGCCCCGGGTCCTGACGTCGCCACGCACACCCCGGCCCGGCCGGTCACCCGCGCGTAGCCGTCGGCCGCGTGCGCCGCCGCCTGTTCGTGCCGCACCAGCACGTGGCGCAGCGCCGGATACTCGGGCAGCGCGTGATAGAACGGCATGATCGCCCCGCCGGGGTAGCCGAAGAGCAGGTCGACCCCCTGCTCCAGCAGTACCCGGCAGATGATCTGGGAGCCGGTGAGTGTGTCGCTCATGCTGCGTCATCCCGGTACAGCGTGTCATCCCGGTACAGCGTGTCATCCCGGTACAGCGTGTCATCCCGAGCGGAGCGAGGGATCGGGCTG
>JACCRH010000354.1 GCA_013813675.1 Gemmatimonadales bacterium | reverse complement strand
CCACCACCTCGCCGGCCTCGGCGCCGCCGGCCTCGCGGGCGGGCGCGACGAGCTGACTCAGTACTTGCACAGCCGTCTCCGACCTGGCATCGCGAAGCTGGCTGATCGCCGCCGCCAGCGCCCGGCGCAGCGGCGGCGGCAGCGTCAGGCTGGAGAGCCGGTGCTCCAGCGCCTGGAGCCGGCGGCGGTGCGCCCGCTCCGGCGGCGGATCGCGCACCAGGTCCTGCGCCACCCGCAGGGTGAGCCAGAGCGCAAAGATTCCCTCCCGCCGCGGCCCCCGACCGGTCTGTGGAAGCAGCGTGAGCAGCGCCCCGCCAGGGTCAGGGGCGCTCACGCGAGCGACTTCGCGAGACTGGCGTAGACCAGATCGGGCACCATCTGCCTCATGCACCGGTGGTGGCCGAGGGGGCAGCGGGCGGTGCCGTGGGCGCTGCACGGCCGGCAGGGAAGGTCGAGCTCGACCACGCCCGCGTCGGAGCGGTAGGGAAAGAAGCCGAACTGCCGCACCGTGGGCCCGAAGAGCGCCACCACCGGCGTGCCCACACCGGTGCCCATGTGCATGACGCCGGTGTCGCCCGCGATGAGCACCTCGGACCGCCGGATCACGGCGCCGGTCTCCTGGAGCCCGAGCGAGCCGGCCACGCTGATGACGTTCGCCCCCCCGAGCTCCGCGATGCGTCGGGCCAGCTCGGTGTCGGCCGGTCCCCCCAGCACGGCGACATCCGCGCCGGTCGGCGTGATCCGGCGCGCCAGGTCCACCCAGTAGTTCTGCGGCCAGCGCTTGGTGGCATGTGCGGCCCCCGGCGCGATCGACACCATCGGGCGGTCGTGCCCCAGCCCGACACTGGAGAGCCGAGCGGTGGCGCGGTGGTCTGCCGCTTCCCCGATGAAAAAGTCCGGCGGTCCTCCGTCGGGGGCGCCCACGAGTCCATCGGCGGCTTCGAAGTATCGCTCCGCGATCGGGACCTGGGCGGGGTAGATGTCGCGCTTGACGGTGATGAGCAGGGCCCGCTCCAGCCAGCGCTTGCCGTACGAGCGCCACGGTCCCGGCGCGAGGCGTCGGAGCGCCTGGGTCCGCAGGTTGCCGTGAAGATCCAGCAGGTGGGTGTAATGGACGCCGCGGATCCGCCGCGCGATGGCCGCGAGCCCCTCGCCCGGGGCGACGCCGAGCACCTCGTTCACGTGAGGGTTGTGACTCAACAGCGGGGTGTACTGCTCCTTGGTGAGCACGGCGATCCGAGCGCCCGGATAGCGGGCTCGGATGGCGCGGAGCAGCGGCGTGGCGAGGAGGATGTCCCCGATGGCGCTGAAGCGCACGACCAGGACGTCGGGCGCTGGCGCGAGGCTGTCGGTCACCGGAGCAAATGTATCTGTAAGCCGGGCAGCGGGGCAGTTGGGGTGGAACGCCGTTCCGCCGTTCCGCCGTCCTCCCATGCCTTTCCCGCTATCTTCCCGTCATGCCCCGCCCCAAGAGCATTCTCTGGGTCGACGACGAGGTCGAGAGCCTCACGTCGCACATCCTCTTTCTGGAGGAGCAAGGGTTCGCGGTGGAGACCACCGCCCACGGCGACGACGCCCTCGCCCTGCTCCAGCGGCAGCCCTACGGTGTGGTCCTGCTCGACGAGCAGATGCCCGGCCGGCGGGGACTCGACCTCTTCCGCGCCATCCGCACCATCGATCACGGCATGCCGGTGGTGATGGTGACCAAGAGCGAGGAGACCGAGACCCTCAAGGACGCGATCGGCTCGGACATCTCGGACTATCTCATCAAGCCGGTCAATCCTCGGCAGATCCTCTCGGTCGTCACCCGGCTGCTCGATGGCGACCGGATCCGGCAGCAGCGCCTCTCCCGCGACTTCGCGACCCGCTTCCGGGACCTCGAGTCCCGCCGCGGCGGACCGCTCGCCTGGCGCGAGTGGGTCGAGCTGGTGGCCGAGCTGGCGGAGTGGGAGGTGCGGCTGGGGCAAGCCGATGAGCCGGGCCTGCAGGACGCGCTGCGGACGCTCCAGGAGAGCCTCCGGCAGGACTTCGCCCGCTACCTGCAGCGCCACTATGCCGGCTGGCTCCACGACGGGGAGAGCGACCGGCCGCCGCTCTCGGTGGATATCGGGGCCGAGTTCCTCCGGCCGGTGCTCGATCTGCACGGCAAGGTGCTGCTGGTGGTGGTGGACTGCCTCCGGCTCGACCAGTGGGCCATGATCCGGCCGCTCATCGGCTCCCGCTTCGACATCGAGACCGCCTATTACTTCTCGATTCTACCGACCGCCACGCCCTTTGCCCGGAACGCGATCTTCAGCGGGCTCTTTCCGGCGGAGATCAAGGCCCGCTATCCGCGCTGGTGGACCGAGAGCGAGGAGTCGAGCCTCAACGCCCACGAAGCCGAACTGCTCACCGAGCAGCTCAAGGAGCTGACCGGCCGCCAGGTGCCGGTGCACTACGAGAAGGTGTTCACCGCCGCCGACGGCGACGGGCTGCTCCGCCGGCTGCCGGCCCATCTGGCGCAGGACGGCGTCACCGCGCTGGTGTTCAACTTCATCGACCAGCTCACCCACGGCCGCACCGAGAACTCGACCCTCTACGAAGTGGCGCGCGACACCTCCGCGCTGCGGAACCTGACCCGCACCTGGTTCGAGCGCTCGCCGCTGTGGGACGCCCTCCGCGAAGCCGAGCGGAGGGGCGTGCCGGTCCTGCTCACCACGGATCACGGGTCGATCCACTGCCACACGCCCGCCACCGTCTTCGCCAAGCGGGACACGACCGCCAACCTGCGCTACAAGTTCGGGGACGACCTCCGGGCGCAGGACCCGGACGCGGCCCTGGTGGTGGACGACCTGCCGGCTTACGGACTGCCCGCGCGGGCCCCCGGCACCCGCCTGCTCCTCGCCACCGGGGATCGCTTCTTCGTCTATCCCACCAAGCTACGCGAGTATCAGGCGCGCTATCGCGGCGCGTTCCTCCACGGGGGTGTCTCGCCCGAGGAGGTCATTCTACCCATCGCCCTGCTCACCCCGCGCACCTCCTGACGGTGCGGACCGAGCTTCGGCTGGTGCGGTTGGTGCGGCCGTACTGGGGGCTCCTGGCCGCCGGTCTCGCCGTCACGTTCCTCGCCTCGGTGCTCGACGGCTTCGTGCTGGTGGTGTTGATCCCCCTGCTCAAGAACCTGTTCGGCACCGCCGGCGAGCTGAATGCCGGGTCCACCCAGCTGGAGGCGTGGGTCGACTGGATGGTCCAACCGCTGGTGGCGGGACTGCCGCCGGCGCAGGCGGCCGGCCGCCTCGTCGTGGTGCTGGCCGCGGGGCTCCTGATCAAGAACGCCTTCGCCTACCTCTCCAACCAGATCACCGTGCGGGCCCAGGAAGGCCTGGTGCGCGATCTCCGCACCCGGCTCTTCGATCACCTCCTCACGCTCGACCTCGGCTATTTCCAGCGGACCCGCCCGGGCCAGGTGATCTCGGCCATGATGAGCGAGGCCGATCAAACCAAAACGGTGATCACCGCCTCGCTGGTCGCGCTATTCCGCAATGTGGTGGTCCTCCTGGTCACGCTGGTGGTGCTGAGCCAGATCTCGATGCGGCTCACCCTCTTCACCCTGGCCTTCGTGCCGCTGCTGGTGATCCTGCTGCAGCGGCTGATCCGCCGGCTCCGGGTCCACGCCCGCGCCCGCAGCAAGGAGCGGGGCGAGGTGACCGCCACGGTCACCGAGCGGATCGGCGCCATGCGGCTGATCCGCTCCTACGGCGAGGAGGCGCGAGAGTCGGCCGGGTTCGACGCCCAGACCAGCCGCTACCGGAAGCAGGCGATCCGCACCCAGCGCTTTTCCTCCCTCACCAGCCCGATCACCGAGGTCTTCTCGGGTTTTCTCGTCATCCTCATCATCTGGGCGGCCACCCGCCCCGATCTGCTGGGCCTCGAGGCGCCGCTCGCCCCCGCCACCATCATCGTGTTTCTGATGGCCGCGCTGCGACTCACCTCCCCGCTCAAGACGATCTCCGGATTTCCCGCCGTCATGGCCCTCGCGCTGGCGAGCGCGGAGCGGGTCTTCCAGGTGCTCGACGAGCCGTCCGCCGAGGTGGACCGGCCCGGCGAAGGCGAGGCGCGCTTCGAGCGCCGGATCGTCTTCGACCGGGTCTCCTTCCGCTATGGCGATGGCGAGCCGGTGCTGCGCGATATCTCGTTCACCATTCCCAGGGGGAAAGTGGTGGCGCTGGTGGGGCCGTCCGGGGCGGGGAAGACGACCCTGGCTGATCTGCTCCCCCGCTTCCACGATCCATCCGCGGGCCAGATCCTGCTCGACGACGTTCCGCTCACCCGGCTCCGGCGGCGCTCGATCCGCGCGCTCATGGGGGTGGTGAGTCAGGATACCCTGCTGCTGAACACTACGGTGCTCGCCAATATCGCGTACGGCTCGGCCGGGGCCTCGCGGGACCGGATCGAGGCGGCCGCCGAGGCGGCCAACGCGGCGGGCTTCATCCGCCAGCTCCCCCAAGGATTCGACACCGTACTGGGCGAGCGCGGCACCCGGCTCTCCGGCGGCCAGCGGCAGCGGATCGCCATCGCGCGCGCCCTGCTGCGGGATTCGCCGATCCTCATCCTCGACGAGGCCACCAGCTCGCTCGACACCGAGTCGGAACGGCTGGTGCAGCAGGCCATCGACCGCCTGATGCGGGAGCGAACCGTCCTGGTGATCGCCCACCGCCTCGCCACCGTGCGGGACGCCGACGAGATCGTGGTGCTGGAGGAGGGCCGGATGGTCCAGCAGGGCACCCACGACGAGCTCTCCCGCGCCGGCGGGCTCTACCGCCGGCTGCACGATCTCCAGTTCCGCGAGGACGAAGCGGCGGTGGGCGCTCGCGCGCGCTGATCGCCGCGCCCGGAGGTTGTCATCCGGCGTCCGCCCGCTAGCTTCCGGCTTTCTTCGGCGGTGAGCGTCGTGAACGGTTCGGCCCGAACTCCCCAGGGACATTTCGAGAGCATCCGCGTGCTGCTGGTCGGCGCGTTCGACGACGTCATGCACGCTCACGCGTCCCTGCGCCGCCGCGCGCTCGAGCGGCTCGGCTGCCGGGTCAGCGCCTTCAATCTCGTGGGAGCCGGCGGACTGCTGAGCCGGCTCCGCCGGGTCGGCCTGCGCGAACGGATGGCTCGGGCGCTCCGACAGGCGGATCCCACCCTGGTCCTGGTGCTGGAGGGAAGCCAACTGCCGCCCGAGCTGGTGGCGGAGCTGAAGCGAGACAGCGGGGCGCACTGGGTCAACTGGTTCTGCGACGAGCGGCGGACCCACGCCGCGATCTCGGCCCTCGCGGCGGCGTACGACGTGGTGTTCGTGGCCGGCAGCGCCGTGGCCGAGAACAGGGACACCGTGGGCCTGCCGCCGATGCGCTACCTGCCGCCCGGCTGCGATCCGTCGGTCCACCGTCCGATGCGCTCGCGCGACCAGTTCCGGGCCAACGTGGTCTTCGCGGGCACCGCGACGCCACACCGCGAGCGGCTGCTCTCCGACCTGGTGGAATTCGGACTGGCGCTCTGGGGCCCCGGCTGGCGCAAGACGAAGTTGCGCGACTATTGCCGCGGGGAGCTGCTGGATCACGGCGACTACATCCGCGCCTACGCCGGCGCCTCGGTGGCGGTCAACGTCCAGTGCTCGGGCGAGGACCACGGCGCCGACCCCGGTTGCAACCGCCGGCTCTTCGAGCTCGCGGCGATCGGAGTGCCGCAGGTGGTGGAGGACCGCCCCGATATCCACCGGCACTTCCGGGAGGGGTCGGAGATCCTGGTGGCCCGGTCCGCCGGCGACTTCAAGGGACTGCTGGCCGAAGCGCTGCAGGACCGGGCGTGGTCGGAGCAAGTCGCCGCCGGGGCGCGCCAGCGGGCGCTCACCGAGCACACCTACATGCATCGGCTGGCCGCGCTGCTCGGGGCGGTGGGGATGGCGCAGCCACAGCCGGCCTAGTCCCCATGACGCTCCGGCCCGTGGGCCGCCTCGGCCTGCGCCTGTCGGTCATCGTCACCACCTACAACCAGCCCCGCGCGCTGACGCTCGTCCTGGCGGGACTCGGCCGGCAATCGCTGGGCGATTTCGAAGTGCTGATCGCCGACGACGGAAGCGGGCCGGAGACCGCCGCGGTGATCGCCGGCCACTCGGCACGCGCGCCGTTTCCCATTCGGCACGTATGGCACCCGGACGAGGGATTCCGAAAGTGCGCCGTCAGCAACCAGGCCATCCAGGAGGCTGCCGGAGACTACCTCATCTTCTTCGACGGCGACTGCATCCCGACACGCCGCTGTCTCGAGATCCACGTCCGCTCGGCCCGCCGGGACGGATATCTGGCCGGTGGCGCGGTGTCGCTCCCGCGGCGCTTCGGCGAGCGATTGACCCCGGAGCTGGTGTCCCGCGGGGCGCTCGATCGGGTGGGGACGTGGTGGCGCGAGGTCAACAAACCGCAGCGGCTGGTAGTCTCCCGGATCCCG
>JACCRH010000339.1 GCA_013813675.1 Gemmatimonadales bacterium | reverse complement strand
GGGCGAGGAACACCACGCTGCACCAGGTGTTGAACGCCGCCGCGCGGCGCTCGCCCAGCAGAAGAGCGCGTCGCTGAGCCATGCCGGCGGCGTCTGGCCCAGGGAGGCACGGGCGGCGCTCACCACGCCGACCACGGCGTTCATCAGGGCCAGTGAGGCGATCGTGGCCAAGGCCACGACGAGGTAGGCCCAGGTCCGCACCGGGATGTCGTACGATTGCCACCGGCCGAAGATCCAGCGGGAGAAGCTGGTGGTGCTGTTGAGGATGCCGTTCACGCCGGCGCGGAGCAGGAAGCGGGAGATGTCCCGCAGGGTCACCTCGCCCTCGGTCAGCGGCGCCCAGTACCCCTCGTAGAAATGAATCTCCCGCCCCAGCGACGGCAGCCGGAGCACCAGGCGCTGCATCTGCTGCCCGCCAAGCCGGACCGTCTCGGCCTCGGGACGCGCGGAGGCGAAAGGCTCCAGGCGGCGCAGCCGCTCGAAGACGGCGTCGAGGGTGGCGAACGGCACCTGCTGCCCCATCCCGTGGGTCACGAACACCGCCAGCTTGCGGACCGCTCCCTCGCCGCTCGTCCCGGGAGAGCGGACGGTGTACTCGGAATCGGCCGCCGGTGAGCTGGGGGTCATGAGACCCTCAGTCTATCGTCCTGCCCTCAAGAATCAATTGGCCGCCGGGGCTGCTCGGCGGTGGCGCTCAGAATTCGATGTTGGCCGCCACGCCGGCTGGCACGACGCGCACCGGTCCCATCTGTCGGGAGACCCACTTCGCGCTGAGGTGGCCGAGAAGACCGCCGATCAGTACGTCGGAGGTCCAGTGCCGGTCGTCGTTGACCCGGGCCATGGCGGTCAGAGTCGCGGCGCCGTAGAGGGCGACGTCCGACCAGCCGTCGTCCGTTTCGTCGGCGATCGACGTGGCGAGCGCGAATGCCACCGCCGTGTGGCCCGACGGAAACGAGTTCCACCCGCTGAAGGGCCGGAATTGGTCCGGATCGCCCGCGATGTGCGGACGGCCCCGCCCAATCGTGTACTTGAGAGTGGTCGTCATCCCGGTCGCAAGGGCCGCGGCCGCACCGGCGTGCAGGGCTACTCGCTTCAGATCCCGGCTCCCCGTGAGCTGACCCACCAGAAAGGCGGCGGACAGCCCTGGCACCACGTAGTGCCACTCACCGAAGGAGTTGCCGATCCTCGCCATCGAGTTGGAGCTGCTTCCGCGGTGCTCCTGGACCTCTTCCCGAAACCCGCGATCCCCCAGGATGGTGGCGGCGAAGAGGAACCCCGCGACAGCCGCGGTCTTCCGCGAGAGGAGCGGACTGGAGTGATTCGCCGGCGCCACAGCGTCCGGGACGAGGTCCGCCTGGGCTACCGCCGCCCCGGGAAGCAGGATGGCGTGGAACGCCAGGGTGGCGATCGCGAGGGGGGCGCGAGCGGTCATTCGACCCTCGAGATTCGGTGTCGGTGGAGTCCTGCCGGATATCGGGTCTTGCCGTTTAAGGAACAGGCCAACGGGAGGTTTGTGACGGCCGGAATGAAGCAAAAAGCGTACTCATTCTGGGCCCCAACACTTAAGCGCGGGCGATGCGCTGAGGCCGCCTTCCGTCTACCTTCACGGGCGGCTTACACCGGAGAGTCCGCGGCCACCGAAGAGCGGGTCCCTAACCAGGAGGAAGGCGATGGCAGAAAACCCCACCACCGAAGTCTCCAGCCCAAAGCGAGGATCATCACGCCTGGCAGGCAACCTCGTCATGGCGGGAGCGGCGGTGCTGGCCGGTCTTCTTCTGTGCGAGCTCCTGTTGCGCCTGCTGGGCATCAGCTATCCGGTGTTCGTCTGGATGCATCCCGTTCGAGGCGTCTCCCACATCCCCGGCGCCAAGAGCGTGAGAGAGTACAACGGGCATAGCTGGATCGAGATCAACCGCGATGGCTGGAGGGGATCCGATGTGGCGCCCAAGGCCCCACCCGGCACGTTCCGCATCGCGTTGCTGGGCGATTCCTACATCGAAGCCTTCGAGGTGCCGATCGAGAAGACGGCCGGCGAGGTCCTGGAGCGGCGCCTCACGGCCATACGCGGCACGCCGACCGAAGTCCTGAACTTCGGCCACGGAGGCTACGGCACGTCTCAGCAGCTGCTCACGCTGCAGCATGACGTCTGGAAGTTCGCACCCGACCTGGTCCTTCTGGCCATCACGACCGGAAACGACATCTCCGACAACTACCGCCCGCTGAAACTAGCCGATTACGTGCCGTATCACGTGTTTCGGGACGGGAAGCTCGTGCTGGACACCAGCTTTCGCCAGTCCAAAGGGTATCGGAGCCGCGATTTCGGGACCAGGACACTGCAGGGACTGATCCAGCATTCACGCCTGGCTCAACTGCTCAATCGCGTTCGCCACGCCGGGCGGAAGAATGAACGCCAGCGCGATAACGCCGGCGGGCGGCCGGGGGATGAGGTGGGAATGCGCGACGAGGTGCAGTTGCCACCCGCCACGCCCGAGTGGCAAGAGGCGTGGCGAGTCACCGAGGGCATCCTCCGTGCGATGCGTGACGAGTGCCGGACGCACGACACGCCCTTCGCGATTGTCACCCTGACGCGGGGCATCCAGGTCACCCCGATACAGGAAAGAAAGGCGACCTTCCTCCGCCAACTCGGCGCAAAGGACCTCTACTATCCGGAGCGGCGGCTGAGCGAGCTCGGCAAGCGCGAGGGCATTCCCGTGCTCAACCTCGCTCCCGTCATGGCAAAGCAGGCCGAGGAGCGTCAGGTCTATTTCCATGCCCACCAGGACAGCGTGGGCATTGGACATTGGAACGAGGAGGGCAACGAGGCGGCGGGAGAAATCATCGCCCCATGGATCGCAAGCCTGTTGGCCGGCGATTCGCTGCCCCAGAGTCAGGGTCCGTAACGTCGGGGTGAGAAATGGACGTACGACTTCGGGAATCACTCCAGCATCACCTTTCGGTATTGGCCTGCCCGAAGTGTGAGGCCGACCTTGCCCTGGAAGACGAAGGCCTGCGATGCGCCGCCTGCCAGGCCTTCTATGGAGTGAGCAACAACATTCCCATGCTGTTCTGCCCCAACCAGTGGGACCTCGCCAAAGATGATGTCACGCTGACCGTGAAGTCGTTCTACGAAGAGACGCCGTTCCCCAACTATGACGACTTCGACAACGTTGGGTGGTTGGTGGAGAAAGCGAGGAACGGGGTCTTCGCCAAGTTACTGGATGATCAGATCCCCTTCGGCGCGCGCATTCTCGAGTGTGGCTGCGGGACGGGCCAGATGAGCAATTTCCTCTCGGTGGCCAACCGCACGGTGTTCGGCAGCGACATGTCACTGCACTCCCTGAGCCTGGGCCAGCAGTTCAAGGAAAAGAACGACCTGCGGACCGTGCACTTCGTCCAGATGAACCTGTTTCGTCCCTGCTTCAAGCCGGACACCTTCGACCTCGTCATCTGTAACGGCGTGCTTCATCACACGTCCGACCCGTTCCTGGGCTTCCGGACGATCGCCAAGCTGGTCCGTCCCCGAGGGTACCTGCTGGTCGGCCTCTACCACAAGTACGGGCGAGCCATCACCATCACGCGTCGCTTCATTTTTCGTACGACCGGCGACCGATTCGCGTTCCTGGATCCCAACTTCAGAAAACCGGAAACCAGCGCCTCCAAGAAGCGCGCCTGGCTCATGGACCAGTACAAACACCCACACGAATCCACCCACACGATACGGGAGGCCCACGGCTGGGTGGACCAGGC
>JACCRH010000301.1 GCA_013813675.1 Gemmatimonadales bacterium | reverse complement strand
AGCTAATCCCATAGCTGCCCAGCACGGCGCGATTGTCCGAGGTCTCGAACGTGGCTTTTCCCACGTCAGTGAAGAACGCCCCCTGGATCTCGGGAAAGTCGAGGTCGCCCAGCGGAGTCCCCAGCGTGAGATGGGTCAGCAGCGGGAAGCGGACCTCCTGGTTGGCCATAAACGCCTGCGAGCCGACGATGTAGCCGAACTGGGGATAGCCCCGCAGGGCCATGGTACCGCCGATGTTGGTGCGCCGGGGCCGGTCGCCACCGCTGTAGAAACCATACGCCCTCCAGGCCCAGGCGCTCCGCCGTCCGAGCCGCAGGTAGCGCCGCAGGTCGGCGCTGAAGAGATAGCTGTCGAACCGGCTGTTGGTGAAATCGTTGGAGAGTCCGGCGGTGAGGCTCAGGCGTCCGCCGTCGATCGGTCCACTGTTGACCCAGAGCGAGTTGTCGTGGACGTAGCTAAGCAGATGGGTCGCGATCCAGCCGACCCGGCGGGGTTGATCCACCGGGAGGGTGAAGTCCACCCGGTCGGAGTGCTCGGCGATGAAGGTGCCCTCGACCCGGCTGAATCGGCTCAAGGGATAGCGGATGAGGCCGAGGGCGCCGTAGGCGGTCTCGTCGTAGGCGACGACCCGGTCGCCCTCGAAATTGCGGCCCTTGGTGCGGAAGGCACCCACCCCCCAATTGACGCGGCGGGACAGGTTGAGGTAGACCGCGCTGGCGTTGATGTTGGAAAAGATGCTGCCCAACCTTCGGCCCTGGAACGACCCGAGGGAGCCGAAGAGCAGGTTGTCGCCCAGCACGTCACTCGCCACGAAGAAGGCGCCCTGAGCGCCACCGTAGCCGGGGATGATCACCGCATCCCCCGCGGCGAAATCGAGGCTGAGACGGGAGCGGTACGGCTCGCGGCTGGCGGTCACGCTGGCGGCGGTGTCGCCGGTCTGGAGCCAGCTCAAGGAGGCCACGGTGTCGCGCGGGGCCAGGGCGAACTGCTCCTTTCGCGCCATGGTGTCGACCGGATAGCGATACAGGTTCCAGCTGAGATCGTGAAACCCGCCGACCAACAGCCCGGCCCCGTCGGGCAGCGGCACGCCGTCGAACGCGCCGCTCCAGGACGATGTCTCCCGCCGGCCGTTGCCCAGGGTGTCCACCGAGAACACGTTGAGCACCCCGTCACGATCCGAGGTGAAGTAGATCCGCCCATCCGGCGCCCAGGCCGGCGCCTCATCCTTCCAGTTGCCGGCGGTGAGCGGGCCGATCCGGGCGCTGTCGAGGTTCAGCATGTAGAGATTGGCCGAGCCGGTCAGCCCGTCGGCGCCACGGTCGGAGGCGAAGGCGATGCGCCGACCGTCCGGTCCAGGGGTAGGGTCCAGATCCTGATAGCGGTCGGCGGTGAGCGGCTCCAGGGTTCCTTCGGGGAGATGGATCCGGTAGAGATCGGAGACCCCGCTCTCGGAGAGCCCGCTCAGCACGATGCTCCTGCCGTCCGGCATCCACTGGGGCGAAAGCATCCCGACCAACTCGAGAAACTGGTAGCGGCCCCTGACCTCGTTCTTTTCCAGGTCCCACAGTATCAGGGCGTCGCGGTCGCCGTAGCGGGCGATGAAGAGCAGCACCCCCGGGCGCGACGCGTCCATCCGGGAATCGAAGGGGTGGAACGACTCCATCTCCGCGCTGCGGCCGCCGGTGACGATGGTCCGGGTGCGGCCGCTGTCCAGTCCGCGGCGGTAGATGGCGACGTACCCGGTCGCGGGCGAGAGGTAGGCGACCTCTCCCGAGCCTCCGTTGGTGTCGGGCAGGAAGACGGGCTTCACCGCCAGCCGCGCCACCTCGCGTCCCAGCACGGTGAGCGGCGCGAGGCTGTCGACCGACGGGTAGTAGCGCCGCCGCATCGCGAGCTGAAACTCGTCGCTCAACTGGGCGAGGGTCCGCCCGTAGACCGCGGCGATGGCGGCCTCGAAGCTGTCGTAGCGGTTCTGCTCCTTGTACATCGTGGCCACGCGCCAGTCGCCATAGGTATCGGCGAGCCAGCGCTGGAGCTGCCCACCCAGCGGATAGACGATGCCGCTGGTCGCCCAGGTGAGCTGGCGGAGCGAGGGCAGCCGGCCGCTCAGCGTCATGTCGCGCAGCACCATCTCGTCGCGCGCGTCCTGCCCCGACG
>JACCRH010000265.1 GCA_013813675.1 Gemmatimonadales bacterium | reverse complement strand
CCCCACGTCGGCGCCAGCGGACTCGACGGACTGGGCGGCAGTGGATCAGGCCTTCGGACGGAGAGGAGAGATGCAGCCGGGCGGGGTCTACAAGTTCAGCATGCCCCGGGCTGACCTCCAGGTGACCGCCGCCGGTGTGCGGATCAAACCCGCACTCGCACTCGGCTCGTGGCTCGCGTTCAAGGCGAGCCGTAACGGAGCCGTCGCGATGGGCGACCTGGTGCTCACCGAGAAGGAGTACAACCGGGTTATTGCCCGTCTCCAGCAGGGCGGGGTGGGACAGACCGCGGTCCACAAGCACCTGCCCGATGAATCGCCGGCGATCTGGTGGACGCACGTCCATGGCGATGGTGACCCGGTGAAGATCGCGGAGACCGTGAAGGCGGCGCTCGCGCTCACGGGCACACCGCCGCAGGGCGCGCCCGCCAGCTCGTCAGGGGATTCGGCCAAGGCCACCGAGCTCGACACGGCGGCCATCAACCGGGCGCTGGGACGCGGCGGCAAGATGAGCAGCGGCGTCTACCAGGTCAGCGTTCCACGGGCCGAGACGATCCAGGCGAGCGGCATCGACGTGCCCGCGTCGATGGGCACGGCGACCGCGCTCAACTTCCAGCCCACCGGTGGCGGCAAGGCTGCAATCAACGGCGACTTCGTCATGACAGCCGACGAGGTGCAGCCGGTAATCGCGGCCCTCGAGGCCAACGGCATTCAAGTGGTCGCCGTCCACAACCACCTGCTCGATGAGGAGCCGCGGCTCTTCTTCATGCACTTCTGGGCCAACGACGAGGCCGTGAAGCTCGCGCGCGGCCTCAAGGCGGGACTGGATAGGATCAACTCGGCGCCAGCGACCAGCGCGGAAGGCGGCACGACGAGCTCCACCGAGCGTTGGAACTTCGACGACGTCGCGGCCGGCACGCTGCCGTCTGGCTGGAAGGCCGAGCAGACGAACCCGAGCGGGCAGGGCGCCCAGTGGTCGGTGCGGCAGGACCCCAGAGCTCCTTCGGGGAGTCAGGTCCTCGCCCTGACCAACCCGCGCGGCGCGAGCGGAGGCACCTTCAACCTGGCTTGGACGGATGGGGTGTCCTTTCAGGACGGCCGCGTCGAGGTGAAGGTGAAGTCGGGGACGGGCCGCGAGGATCAGGGCGGCGGCCCCGTCTGGCGCGTCCAGGACAAGGACAACTACTACATCGCACGGTGGAACCCGCTGGAGGACAACTTCCGGCTCTACTACGTCCGGGACGGCCGCCGTCGGCAGCTCAAGAGCGCGACAGTGGACCTGGCGGCCGAAGAGTGGCACACCGTCGCGGTCGACCACCGGGGAAACCGGATCACCGCGTACCTCAACGGGCGGAGAATATTCGAGACGACCGACAGCACCTTCTCGCAGGCCGGGGGCATCGGCGTCTGGACCAAGGCGGACGCGGCGACCTCGTTTGATGATGTGGTCGTGAATGGCAGCCCGGGGATGTGATCCGTGGCACTGGGCGAACACTTCTCATGCTGCTCGTGGCTGGCCTCGAGGCCGGGCCGGCGTTCGCAGGGGGTCGGTCTCCCTTCTAACGAGCCGATCACCGCTCACCGCCTGCCGGTATCAGATCGTCGTGATGTTCATGCTCACGGTTTCGGTGGCGATCACCGCCACGATCGCGGCTCTCTGGTACTGCCGGACATTCTTCACGCCGGCACTCCAGCTTCGGGGCCGCGACGACCCGTGACTCGCGCGAGCGTGCGAAATGTGCCGGAGTCGCCATGAACGCGACGACCGCTAGGCGGGAGCCCGATGCGCCCGGTCCGAACCCCGCGCCGGACGCGCGGCCCCGATACACGCTCTGGCAACTGGCCCGATACTTCCTGAAACTCGGGGCGTTCGGCTTTGGCGGGCCCGTCGCACTGGTCGAGTACATGCGGCGAGACCTCGTCGAGCGGCGGGGATGGATCACCGAGGCCGATTACATGGACGGCCTCGCGCTCTCCCAACTCGCCCCGGGACCGCTCGCCGCACAGCTCGCGATTTACCTGGGCTTCGTGCACTACCGCGTCCTCGGGGCGACCCTGGTCGGCATCGCGTTCGTGCTTCCCTCCTTTCTGATGGTCGTCGGCCTCGGGTGGGCCTACGTGCGCTACGGTGGGCTCTCCTGGGTGCAGGCGGTTTTCTACGCGGTCGGTGCCGCGGTCATCGGGATCATCGCGCACAGCGCCTACAAGCTCACCCGGAAGTCGATCGGGCGCTCCCGCCTGCTGTGGGCGATCTACGTGGTCGCCGCTGCGGCCACGGCGATCACCGAGTCGGAGGAAGTGCTGCTGTTTCTCGGGGCCGGCGTCCTCGTCTGGCTCGTCCGGGCACCTCCGAGCTTCGGACGGCTCAGGGGCCGCTTCCCCGCCGTCCTGCTGGCTCCACTCGGCATCAGCGTGCCGGGGGTCCCCGGAATGGACCTGGACCTGCTCGGGAGGATTCTCGCATTCTTCACCTACGCAGGCGCGTTCGTCTTCGGGAGCGGACTTGCCATCGTGCCGTTCCTCTACGGCGGCGTGGTGAAGGAGCACCGCTGGCTCACCGACCAGCAGTTCCTCGACGCGGTGGCGGTTGCACTGATCACGCCGGGGCCGGTCGTCATTACCACCGGTTTCATCGGTTTCCTGGTCGCCGGTCTGCCGGGGGCCACCGTTGCTGCCGCGGCCACCTTTCTACCTGCGTACTTCTTCACGATCATCCCCGCGCCGTACTTCAAGAGGTACGGGAAGCGGCCCCACGTGGCCGCATTCGTGGACGGGGTAACCGCCGCCGCGATCGGGGCGATCAGCGGCGCGGTCATCGTGCTGGGGCGCCGCTCCGTCGTGGACCTGCCGACCGCGCTGATCGCCGCCGGTACGGCCGTCCTGCTCTGGAAGGCGAAAGTGCCGGAGCCGGCGATCATCGTCGCGGCTGCGATCCTCGGGCTGCTGATCTACCCTGCCTAGCTCTTGGCGTGGATGAGTGAGGAGGAGATGTCTATGCGATGGGTTACTCGCAGAAATGCCAACGTGGATCGTGTCGCCTGTCCCTGGCTGATCAAGCGGTTCGTGGATTCTGAAGCCGAGCTCGCCTTCGTAGCCCGGGACACCGACGCGGCGACGATCACCGACGGCATCCCGTTCGACATGGCCGGCGTGGAACTCGGGCACGTGGACGGACGCTGCAGCTTCGAGTCGATCCTGGTGAAATGCAGGCTGCAGGACCCGGCGCTCCGGCTGCTTGGGCGGATCGTCCACGGGGCGGACATCCCCGCCGACCTGGGTTCGTCACCGCCGGAAGCACACGGATTGCGAGCGATCGCCTACGGGTTCGCCCTCTTGCACGGGGAGTACGACCA
>JACCRH010000263.1 GCA_013813675.1 Gemmatimonadales bacterium | reverse complement strand
CCAGCCCGTACCGCCTACCCCTGCAGCGCCGCCGCGCCGCCGACGATCTCCGCGATCTCCTGGGTGATGCTGGCCTGCCGCTGGCGGTTGTAGGTGCGCTTCAGCACCTCGAGGATCTCGCCGGCGTTGTCGGTCGCGTTCTTCATCGCGGTACGGCGCGCCCCATGCTCCGCCGCCGCGGTCTCCACCAGGCCGCGGTAGACCGCGTTCCGCACGTAAAGCGGCAGCAGCTGCTCGAGAATCGCTTCCGCGCTCGGCGCGAGGAGATAGTCTCGCGCCGGCCGAGCCGCTTCCTGCCCGCTGGCCGCGCCGTCCTTCGGCTGCACCGCCTCGACCGGCAGGATCCGGGTGGTCACCGGAGGCGTCGTGAGCGCGCTGATGAACTGCGCGTGCACCAGATCCACGCTCGCCAGCTCGCCCTTCGAGTAGGCCTCGATCAGGGGCTCCGCGATCTCCGCGGCGTGCTCGGCCGTCGGCTTGTCGCCGACGTCCATTCGCTCGAGGGAGAACTTCTTCCCCAGGTAGCGAAAGTAGCCGATGCCCTTCTTCCCCACGCCGTGGAGGTCGACCGCGTAGCCCTGGGACTCCAGGGCCTCGATACGCCGGCGCGCCTCCTTGATCAAGTTGGAGTTGAAGGCGCCCGCGAGACCGCGGTTGGAGGTGAGCAGGATGACCGCGGCGCGGGTGGGGCCGCCCTTGGCGGGCGAGGCCGGGCGCCGAAGCAGGGGAAACCGCTCGGCCAGCTCGGGCGTCACCAGATCGGCCAACACCTCGCGCAGCGCCTCGGCGTAGGGCCGGGCCGCGATGACCCGGTCCTGGGCCCGCTTCAGCTTGGAGGTGGAGACCAGCTCCATCGTTCGGGTGATCTTGCGGGTGTTCTGGACGGAGCGGATCCGCCCCTTGAGCTGCCGGCCCTTGGCCATCAGTCGGCCTGGAAGAGCGGCTTGAACGCGGTGATGGCCGCCTTCAACCGCTTGGTGATGTCGTCGTCCAGGACCTTCTTGGTCTTGATGTCCTTCAACACCTCGGGGTGCGAGGCCTCGAGGTACTCGAGCAGGCCGCGCTCCCACTGACGGATATGGGGCACCTTGACGTCGTCGAGAAATCCGTTGGTCACCGCGAAGATGACGGCGACCTGCTGTTCCACCGGCACCGGCTGGTACTGTGGCTGCTTCAGCACCTCCACCAGCCGGGCACCCCGGTTGAGCTGCCGCTGGGTGGCGGCATCGAGGTCGGAGCCGAACTGGGCGAACGCCTCAAGCTCGCGGTACTGCGCCAGCGAGAGCCGCAGCGGGCCGGCCACCTGCTTCATCGCCTTGATCTGGGCGTTGCCCCCCACCCGGCTGACGCTGATGCCGGCATCCACCGCGGGGCGGACGTTGGAGTAGAAGAGGTCGGTGGTCAGGAAGATCTGGCCGTCGGTGATGGAGATGACGTTGGTCGGGATGTAAGCCGAGACGTCGCCCGCCTGGGTCTCGATGATGGGAAGCGCGGTGAGCGAGCCGCCCGGTTTCTTGATCCGGTCGTCGAGCTTCACCAGGTCCTTGTCCTCGGAGATTTTCGCCGCCCGCTCCAGCAGCCGGCTGTGGAGGTAGAACACGTCACCCGGATACGCCTCCCGGCCGGGAGGGCGCCGCAGGATCAGCGAGAGCTGGCGATAGGCGGCCGCCTGCTTGGAGAGGTCGTCATAGACGCAGAGGGTGGCCTTCCCCTCCTCGTACATGAAGTATTCGGCGATGGCGCAGCCGGCGTAGGGGGCGATGTACTGCAGCGGCGCCGGCTCGGAGGCGGAGGCGACGACCACGATGGAGTAATCCAGCGCGCCGGTCTCCCGCAGCCGCTCGACCACGGTCGCCACGGTCGAGCGCTTCTGTCCGATGGCGACGTACACGCAGACCACGCCGGTGCCGCGCTGGTTTATGATCGTGTCGACCGCGATCGCGGTCTTGCCGGTGCCCCGGTCGCCGATGATCAGCTCGCGCTGGCCCCGGCCGATCGGAATCATGGCGTCGATCGCCTTGATCCCGGTCTGGAGCGGCTCCTTCACCGGCTGCCGCACGATGATGCCGGGCGCCACCATCTCCACCTGCCGGCTCATGCTGGTCTTGATCTCGCCCCGGCCGTCGACCGGCCGGCCCAGCGCGTCCACCACCCGGCCGAGCATCGCGGGGCCCACCGGCACATCGAGCAGCCGGCCGGTGCGCCTCACCTGGTCGCCTTCCTTCAGCTTCAGGTAGTCGCCCATGATGGCGGCGCCGACGTTGTCCTCTTCCAGGTTGAGCACCAGCCCGGCCACCGTCTCCCCGGTC
>JACCRH010000222.1 GCA_013813675.1 Gemmatimonadales bacterium | reverse complement strand
CGGGCACCGGCTGCCCTCGCCATATCCCGCTCGGCGCGGTTCGCCGTTTGAGCCGGGCCGGCAGCCGAAAGCGGGTTTGCCCCATGCCGAGGGGGTCGAAGACCTCGGTGTCGGCGAAGCGGTCGAGTGGGGTCCGGGCCACCGATTCGATCACCAGGCCGAGCAGCATGGCATTGAGGTCGCTGTACGCGGCGGAATCGCCGGGAGCGCGGACCAGGGGCTGGGCGTAAAGCAGGGAGATCATCCGCGAGCGGCTCCGGCCGGCGCGCCGGTAGATCGGCACGTAGGTCTTGAGCCCGCTGGTGTGATCCAGCAGCATGCGCACGGTGACCTGGTTCTTGAGCCCGCCGGAGAAGCGTGGCAGGTAGCGGCCCACCGGGGCGTCGAGGTCGAGCTTACCCTGGTCCACCAGGCGCATCGCCGAGCTCGCCGTGGCGACGACCTTGGTGATGGAGGCGATGTCCCAGAGAGTCGAGTCGGGGCGGGGCACGCTGGACGAGGGATTCCAGGTGAAGTGGCCGTAGCCCCGGGAGTAGAGAATCGAGTCCCGCCGGCCGATGACCACGACCGCCCCGGGGTAGAGCCCCTCGCGGATCCCGGCCAGCGCGGCCTGATCCACCTGGGCGTAGGTCTGGGCGGCGGAGGGCGCCGCGGGAATGGTCAGCATCAGGGCGGCCACGAGTTCGCGGCGGAACGAGGCGGTCATGCGCGCTCCCACCGGGTCAGCGGCGGGCGAGCTCGTCGCGTACCGGGCCGGGTGGCAGCCGGTAGAGCACCTCGATGGTGCGGCGATCGCGCTCGGTGAGGGTACCGGTGCGCGTCGCCGGGAACATCACGTCGTTGCTGTCGGGGGAATGCGGAAGACCGAGCGCGTGCCCCGCCTCGTGGACCGCGACGGAGAGGAGCGCGGCATCGGGCAGCGCGGCTCCGGTGTGGGTGCGGAGCGCGAGCGAGATGGAGGCCCGGCGCACCCGGCCGGCCTGATCCCAGGTGAGGTCGGTCTGGCCGGCGCGGTCGAAATCGAAGTGATCGATCCATCTGACCATGACGTCGGTTTCGGCCGAATCGGATACAACCTGGAACTTGATGCCCACCCCGGTCTGCTCCCACCGGTCGAAGGCGTCGCGGGCGAAGGCTGCCATCTTCGGCAAATAGCCCGGAGCCCCGCCTTCCACGAGGTACACCCGGATCGGCCTGCCCCACCTGTCGGGCCAGCGCCGCACCACCGAGTCGGTGCTGGAGATGAGGGAGTCGAGATAGGTCCCACCGGCCTCGCGCGAGAGCCGCTCCCGGGTGGCCAGCCGGAGCATCCGGTCGCCCACCTCTCCGCCGGCGCGGCCCGCGGCCCCGTCCAGGCGTATAACATCTTGGCCGATATCAGGATGCGCCGTACCTGACTGGGTGGCGCTGGGGCCCTGCACGACTTCGGCGGCTAGGCCGGGCGCGCGCGTCAAGTGCCCGATCCGGTCGACCAGGACCAGCACCGCGAGCAGCAGGGTGAGGACGGGGAGGAAAGCACGCCGCATGATTCGTTGGAATATTGGCAAGGGACGCGCCATGTCGCCAGCGCCGCTAGCGCCGACTCCTGCACTCGCCTAACATTGGCCGCCCGCGCGGTCCGGCGCGGCGCCGAGGTCGCGGAGGAGCCAGTGAATCCGATGGAACGTTTCGCCTGGATGCTGGTGCGCTGGCGCTGGGCGGTGCTGGTGGTGTGGGCGGTGATCGGAGTGGTGGCCGCGGTGCGTGCGCCGGCCACGCCGAAGCTGCTCAATATCCGCGGCGGCAGCGCCCGGGAGACCGAGGCCTCCCGGACCGAGAAGCTGCTGAACGAGCGGTTCGCCCGGCCCATCGGCGAGTTCTTCGCCGTCACGCTCGAGGGCCCCTCCCGGTTCGACAGCGGCCCGTCCCGCGCGGTCCTCGACTCCCTCCTCGCGGCGCTCGCCGCGCAGCCCTACATCCGCGGTCTGGTCTCCTATCCCGCCACCGGCGACACCACGTTCCTGAGCCGCGACCGCCGGGCCACCTTCGTGCTGGTCGCGATCGACATCGAGGACGGCGACAGCGCCGGAGCTCTCGTTCCCCCGACCCGCCAGGTGGTGCGCCGCACCCTGGCTCGACTCTCCGAGGGCGGAGAGTACCGCGCCCGGGTCACCGGCCGCGCGCCGCTCGACCTCGACGTGCGCGACGCCGTCACCCAGGACAGCAAGCGGGGCGAGCGGGCGCTGCTTCCGCTCACCCTGGTGATCCTGGTGCTCGCCTTCGGCGCGCTGGTGGCGGCGACCCTGCCGCTCATCGTCGGCGTGCTGGCGATCGCGGTGTCGCTCGCCCTCATCGGGCTCCTCACCACGGTCACCCCCATGTCCATCTTCGTCCTCAACATGACGACGATGATCGGGCTCGGTGTGGGGATCGACTACTCGCTGCTGGTGGTCACCCGGTTCCGCGAGGAGCTGGGCCGGGGGCTCCGCCGAGCGGAGGCGGCGGTGAGCACCATGGTGACGGCGGGATCGGCGGTGATCACCTCGGGACTCACCGTGGTGGTGGGGTTCGGCGCGCTCCTCTTCACCCCGCTGATCGAGACCCGAAGCGTGGGGATCGGCGGACTGATCGTGGTGGCGGTGGCGGTGCTGCTCTCGATCACGCTCCTCCCCGCCCTGCTCGCCGTGCTGGGCCGCGAGATCGACCGGCCCAAGTGGCTGGCGCGGCGGCTCACCTGGTACCACTCGCCGCGGGTATGGGAAAAGTGGGCCAGGACCCTGGCGCGCAATCCGATCCGGGCGATGATCTACGGCGGTATCGTCATCGCGATCCTCACCGCCCCGCTGTTCTGGATCCGCATCGGGTTGCCGTCGCGCCACTGGTGGCCCGCCGGCACCGAGGCGGGACAGGGACTCGAGGCGCTCTCCCGGATGGGCGTGGCGGGTTACGTCCAACCGATCCGGATGCTGGTGGAGGCGCCGGAAGGACGCACCGCGGCCCAGACCGCCTCGCTTCGGGGGCTTCGCACCCTCTCCGACTCGCTTCGCGCCGACCCCAGAGTCCTCGAGGTCCGCAGCATCGTGGACCTGGAGCCCGGCACCTCGCTCCTGGCCTACTCGGTGCTCTACAGCGACATGGAGTCGGCCCGGGCGCAGTATCCCGACTTCGTGGACGCCTACCTCAGTGCCGACCGGCGGCTGGCGCTGCTCGACGTGATTCCGGCCGATACCACGTCGCTCACCTCGGCAATGGAGCTGGTGCAGCGGGCCCGCGAGCTGGGGCGGATGGAGCTCCGCGGCACCAAGGGAATGCGGGTGACGGTGGGCGGCTACACCGCCTCCGCGCTCGACTTCCAGGACGATCTGCTGGAGCGGTTCCCGCTCCTGGTGGCGCTCATCCTCGGCGCCACGGCGGTGATGCTGGCGGTGGCGTTCCGCTCGGTGCTGGTGCCGATCAAGGCGATCATCATGAACACGCTGTCGGTGGGCGCCACCTTCGGGCTCATCGTGCTGGTGTTCCAGTACGGGGTGGGCTCGCAGCTCTTCGGGCTCACCGGGCCGACTTCGGCGATCTTCGTGGTGATCCCGGTGCTGGTGTTCGCGGTGGTGTTCGGGCTGAGCATGGACTACGAGGTGTTTCTGCTGAGCCGGGTCAAGGAGGCGTACGACCGCTCGGGCCGCAACACCGCGGCCACCATGGAAGGCCTCAGCGCCACCGCCTCGGTGATCACCTCCGCCGCGCTGATCATGATCATGGTGTTCGGGGTCTTCGCGTTCGCCCGGGTGCTGCCGATGCAGATGCTGGGCTTCGGGCTGGCCGTAGCCGTGCTGCTCGACGCGACGGTGATCCGGATGGTGCTGGTGCCGGCGTTCATGCAGACGATGGGGCGGTGGAACTGGTGGCCGGGAGGGCGGGCGAGGGGGGAGGCGCGGGGGCAGGTGCGAGAGGTGAGTGGCGGTGGGACCGGAGGAGGTCCGGGCTTGTCATCCTGAGCGGAGCCAAGGAGCCGAAGTCACGGCATGGCCCCCTTCGCTGCGCAGGGTGACAGGCCTGGGGCGCATTACCGTCCTCTCACCGCCATTTCCGCCACGCGCACCAGCCCCCCAGCGAGCTCGACCACCGCCAATCCCAGCAGCAGCAAGACCACCAGAATGACACCGAGCCCGAGGGCGACCGAGCGCCGGTGCTTCGGCCCCGGAGGCAGCGGCTCCTCGATCGGAAAGCGATTCCCGCGGACGACCATGGCGTACGCCGCCCGCCGGCCCGCCGCCTCCTCACTCTCCCTGCGGACTTGCTCCTCCG
>JACCRH010000217.1 GCA_013813675.1 Gemmatimonadales bacterium | reverse complement strand
GTATTAGGGGAGACTCAGGAAATTCGGTCGCCGGCAACAATGTCATCCTGACCCCGAGCGCAGCGAGGGGGAAGGAGGCCATGACGGCGTTTCGGCTCCTTCGCTTCGCTCAGGATGACACGCTGGCGTTTCCCGGGCGACTCTCATCCGAGCCGGGCGAGTCAGCCATTCCCCAGCTCCTGGAGCACCCCCCAGACCAGCAGCGGAATCATCAGCTCGTGGTGTCCGGTGAGCAGATAGCCTTCCCCCCCGGCGCGAGTGGGCCGCTGGACCACGTTCAGTCGCGGCCGGTAGTGGCGCTGCATGTCGAGATCCGCGGCCAGAAAGTGGGTCGGCGCACCGTCGTGAAGGTTGCGGGCGACGGTCAGCGCCTTGAGGAACACCTCGGGCAGCACCACCGCGCTTCCCAGATTCAGCACCACCCCGCCCTGATCGAGGGCGGGCAGCGAACCGGCCAGGCGGCGAAAGTCGCGGTGGCTGGTGGCACCGAGGGCGGCGCCATCGGTCGAGGGGTGCTGATGGATGATCTCCGCGCCGATGGCCGCGTGCACGGTGACCGGGACGTCCTGTCGGAGCGCCGCCAGCAGGATGGAGCTCTCGCCACCCGGCAGCTGCGGACGGCGCGAGAGCGCGAGCGCCAGCCCTTCCCCCATCCCCAGCCCGGCGGCCGCGGCGCTGGCGATAGCCGCGTTCATCTCCGAGCCGGTCTCCTCCGCCATGCCGAAGCTTCCGTCCGCCAGGCCGCTCTCCACATCCTCGCTGGTACCGCCGAACGCGGCCAGCTCGAAGTCGTGGATCGCCGCCGCGCCGTTGAGGGCGACGTGGGTGACGATACCTTGACGCAGCCAGGCGGCGAGCAGCGGGCCCAACCCCACCTTCACGACGTGGCCACCGACCAGGAGGACGACGCCATGCCTCCGGCGCGCGGCGCGCGCCACCCCGCCGACCACGGCGCGGAGGTCACGGGCGGCAAGCACGTCGGGAAGACTATCGAAGAAAGCTTTGAAGGATTGGTCGCCGGCGGGCGGCACGGCGAGAAGCCCGGGATCCACCTTGTTGCGTCTGGCGGCCACCGGGACCGTGCGGACCCGGCCGAGGTCGGCCTCCTGGTAGGCCACGCTCAGCCGCCGGACGTCGAGGCGGCGCCTTGAGGCAGCACCATGTCCTTGAGCCGTAGCGTGATGGTGCCGAAGGGGAACTTGCTGCGGATCTGTACCGGGAGCTTGCGCGCGTCGTCGGTGAGCCAGATGCGGGTGTCGGAGCGCTTGGAGAAGATGCCCTTGGTGTCGATCACCGGGTGAAGTACCAGGCACTGCACCTTACTGCCGTCGGGCAGCTCCATCTTTTCCCGCTTCACCACCTCGATGGTGACCGGGTTCTTCTCTTTCTTGAAATAGCGGTCGAAGAGGTACTTCTTGCCGACCTCGAGCGGCACGATCCGCACGAAGTAGAAGAACGCCGCGTCGTCCAGCGGCGCGGAGGGGCTGGCGAAGGTGGTGTCACGCCCCTTTTCTCGATAGAAGCCGGAGTCGGGAAAGATCTCGTAGGTGCGGTGTTTCGGCTTGTCGTTCTCCACGAAGTCCTGCACGAAGCGTCGAGAGGCGAAGTCTTCGGTGGCCACCCAGGACTCGAGCACGTCGTCCAGCGAGTAGAAGACGGTCTTGCCCTGAAGCCGGAACCGGAGCCGGAAAGTCTGCACACCGCGCACCGAATCGATCCCGGCCACTTGCAGCGTGCCCGAGCCGAGCGTGATCATCCCCAGCTTGGCGCTATAGGTCAGGGTCTCGCCCACCGCAAAGGGGTACTCCGCCGCCGGGCGACCGGACGGCTGGGAAGGAGGGCCGCCTTGCAGCAGACCCGCCAGCAGCAGCAGCGGTCGAATCATGAGGACACGGCCTCCGCCGGCCGTTCCGCGTCGCGGGCGACCGACTCGGACGGTGGCGCGATCGGGGTGGCGCGTAGACTGGACCGCGCCCGCCACAGATTCATCGCTTCGTCTGCCGGCTGGAGCCGGCTGGGCCGCTGGCGCAGGTCGTGCCGCTCGAGCGAAGGCACCGACTCCACCCGGCGGGCGTAGCGCCCGGTGCGCCAGTAGAGCTCCGCGTTCGCGGCCCACCCCTCAGTGACCAGAAACGCCTCCCCGTGGCTGCGCATCGCGTTCCTGAGCGCGACCAGGCGAAGGATGGCGAACCCCGAGACGACGTCGTGGACGCCGGGCACCGCTATCGCCCCCCGGAGCAGGTGCGGCGCGAAGCGGCGGAGCATGCGGTGCTGCCAGGACGGCTCGCCTTCCAGCTTGCCCTCGGCGACCACCAGGTCGGCACCGCTCTCGATCCGGCGAATCAGGTCGGGGATCACTTGGGGGTTGTGGGTGAAGTCGGCGTGCATGAGGATCGCCGCGTCCCGCTTGGGTCGGTCGGTCAGCTCGAGGGCGGCGCGGAAGAGCGCCTGCACCGACGACGCATAGCCCCGGCGCTCGGCGTGACGGACCACGGTGAGCGGCAGCACGCGGGAGTAGGGCTCCAGCACTTCGCCGGTCGCATCGGTGGATCCGTCATCGAGAACCAGCAGCTGGTACTCCCGGGGAAACCCCGCGAACACCTGCCGAATCTTCCAGAGGAGGAGGCCGACCGTGGCCGCCTCGTTGTGGCTCGGTATGCAGACGTAAATCATGATCCGTCAATAAGTGGGGCGCAGGAACGATACACCGATCTCACCTCAGCTGCCATGCGTTCCGCGCTGAATTCCTCCACCACGCGCGAGGCGCGTTCGACCAGGCTTCGGCGCAGGTCGGGATCGCAGAGGATCCGCTGGACGGCCCCGGCCAGCGCCTCGGGATTGCGCGGTGGAACCAGCACTCCGGCCCCCTGATGCAGCATCTCGGGAAGGCCACCCGCCGAGGTAGACGCAACCGGAATGCCACGGGCCATGGCATCGAGGACGGAGGTACCTAGCCCCTCCTCGCGGCTGCTCATGACGTACAGATCGGCATCGGCGATCACCCGCAGGGGTTGGGCGACCTGTCCCAGAAAGTGCACTCGGCCGACCAGCGCCAGCTCGGCAACGAGCCACTCCAGGACGGGGCGCAGCTCGCCTTCGCCGGCAATGACCCAATGGAGGGAGGGGAAACGGCTCACCAGGCGGCGGGCCGCGTGGATCAGGGTGACGTGATCCTTGTGGGGCACCAGCGCGCCAACCGTGCATGCCACCGTGGCCTCCGGGGGGAGCCCCAGCCGCTCGCGCACGCCGAGCGGCTCCGCCTGCCGCGCCGCGTCGAGATCAATGCCCGAGTGTACCACCACGATTCGTTCGCCTCGAATGCCATCCTCGGCCAGCACGTCGGCGACCGCGGAGGAGATCGCGATGATTCGGGAGGCCCGGCCCCAGAGCCCGCGGTGGCGGAGGTGAAAATCCACCCGCCGGGTCGCCACCAGGGGCACCCGGGTCAGGCCGGAACAGAGTCCCGCCAAGGTCACCGCGTGGGCATCGTGCGCGTGAAGCAGGGCCCCCCCGGCGCGGATCTCCTGCAGGACCGGCAGGAGCATGCGGGGGTCGAGCCCGGCGGTCCAGCGCGCCTGGTGTACCCGGACCCCCTCGTGCTTGAGCCGAAACGCCAGCTCGGTGCCCGCGCCGGTCACCGCGACCTGGTTGGTCAACCCCCCGCGCTGCAGCTCCCGGGCGAGCAGCCACACCTGCCGCTGCCCGCCGCGCCACTCACGGCCGGACGCGACGTGCACCACGGTCGGGGTCACGTCTCGGGAAGGGCTTCGACCGGCCGGCTGCCGCTGTCGCGGCGGCGGACGTAGGGGCCGCTGTCCCGGGCGACTTCGCCGAGCAGGCTCCGAAGCTCCGCCAAGCTGAACGGCTTGTGCAGGTAGGGGCGGTCGAGCGATTCGAGGAAGGCCAAGGTGTCACCCCGGACGGTGTCGCCGGTGCTGAAGACCAGGCGCGCCGCGAGCTGGGGCCGCCGACGGGCCAGCTCCTCGTAGAATTCCCGCCCGCTGAGCCGCGGCATCCTGAGGTCGGAGATCACCAGGTCGAACGGGGCGTCCGCCGCCACCGCGAGCGCCTCCGCCCCGTCACTCGCCACCACGGGAATGTGGCCCCAGGCCTCCAGCGTTGCGCGCATGTAGTGGAGGATGTGGGGCTCGTCGTCCACCACCAGGACCCGGAGGCGCTTGGTGGGTACTCGCTGATCGGCGTCCGGCACCGGGGCCGGCGGCCGGGTCGCGAGGGGAAGCTGTACGGTGAAGACCGAGCCGTGCTCCTCTTCGCTCGACAGCATGATACGGCCGCCGTGCTCGCGCACGATTCCCTGGCTGATCGAAAGCCCCAGTCCGGTGCCCTCGCCCTCCGGCTTGGTCGTGAAGAACGGCTCGAACACCTGCGCCGCCAGCGCCTCCGACATGCCGGGCCCGTCGTCGGCCACGTCCACCGCCACGCCGTCGAGCCAGCGCCGCGCGCGCACGACCACCGTACCGGGGCGCCCGGTGCTGGCAATCGCCTGCGCCGCGTTGTTGATGAGGTTGACGAAGACCTGCTGGATCTGGTTGGGATCGATGTCCGGCATGGGAAGGTCGGGCTCGATCTCGAGGCTGGCCTCCACCCGGTAGGCCATGAGGTTGTTCCGGAGCAACAGAAATGTGGCATCGAGCAGGGGTTTCAGGGCGGTCGGCCGCCGCTGGTGTTCCTGCTTCCGCGCAAAGCTCAGCAGATTCTTTACGATATTCGACGCCCGCTCCGCTTCCTCCTGGATGACGGTGAGCGGCTCTCGGAGCTGCGGCGGGATATTGGGCACCTCGGTGAGGTAGTCGGCGAACCCCACCACCGAAGCCAGGGGGTTGTTGAGATCGTGGGCAATGCCGGCAATGAGCTGCCCGATGGCCGACATCTTCTCCGACTGGATCAACTGGTCCTGCAGCCGCCTGCGCTCGGTCTGGTCGTCGAAGAGCAGCACCACCGCGGAGCGGTCCGTGCTGGTGATCGGCACCGCGGTAACCGCATAGGTCCGTTCCCCGGTGCGGAGCTCTACCTCGCGGCCCGCTCCTTGCTGGTCCAGCGCCCGCTGGAGCTCGGTAGCCCACTCGGGCGGTGCAAATGCCTGCCAGGGCCTACCGATCAGGCTGGCGGGCGGGGCATTGACGAGGTCGGCAAAGGCCAGGTTGGCCCGGCGGATCCGGCCTCCCCGATCCACGATGCAGAGCGCGGGCGAGATGGCGTCCACCACCTCCTGCCAGGACCGCCGGCCGTCGTCGTGCAGGTCCACCAGACGAGCGCTTTCGAGAGCGATGCTCGCCTGGCTCACCAGGCCCTCGAGCAGGGCGAGGTCCGGGGGGGTGTAGCGACCGGGCTCACCGCGTACGGCGATTGCCCCGGTTACTCTCCCTTTAGCAATCAGTGGTGCGAAGAGCCAACTTCCCGCGGTCTCGGGCTGGGGCGGAAGGCCCCCGTCGCGGAGCAGCGGTTCGAGGCCGTCGGCGAACAGCAGGGCCCCGGTTCTCGAGGCCTGCTCCAACAGCGGCTGGCGGTCAGGTCCGCGAGTGGGCCAGGCGTGCAGGCTGTCCCTGGCATCGACGTCGTGATGAAAGAGGGAAAGCGCGATCTCGCTGGGGGCGAAGTTGTCGCGCACGTGACGCAGCAGCGCGTCCACGACCGAGGCCCGACGCAGGGTCCCGGCGAGCTCCTGGCCGAACGCGATCACCCGGCGCAGAGGAGCCAGGTCGTCTACCGCGGAAGGATTATCCATGATCCGGGCCAATGCGCGGGGCCGCCTGACCGCGGCGGACCTCCAACTGGTGATCCTCCTCCTGAGCCGGGGCTCCGCGCATCGGCGGGCGTCGCTGGAGCGTCGCCTGGCCGCGGAAGGTCCTGACCCGCTGCTCGACGCGCCCGAGCTGCTCGAACGGCTGCTGACGGTGCGTACGATGCTGGTGCCGTCCGAGACCCTGTTCTTCTATGTGATGGTCCGACACTCCCTGCGGCATGCCGGAATCGACGATCGTGACCTGGCCGACTACCTGGCCGCCCTGCTGCTGGACTTCGGGGAGCGGGACCGGGCGTGGCGGATCGACCGGCACGACGACCAGCGGCACCAGTACTTGGTGGACATCCTCACCGACCTCGAGTCCACCGAAGGCGACCGCAGATTCCGAGTCATGGTACACCTCGGCAACTACTCCCTCTGGCTCGCGGGCCTGTTTCCCGATTATATCGCGGCGCGCCGGCTGCGAAAAGGCGGACCGGACGTGAGCTACTACGATGCGCTGGGACGGCGGGGATTCGGAATGGCGTCGGACCACGCGCTGGCGAACGAGTACGGTCTCGTGGCTGTCCTCCGCACCGCCGCCGAACGCTTTCCCGCGGTGCGAAGCGCGCTCAACGGCGTGAGCGACCGGGTGTTCTTTCCCGCCGCCAGAACCGCAACGGAACGCGCTCTCCGTGACCTAGGAATCCACTGAGACGGCTGCGGCCGCGCCGGCCCGCTCCACCAGCGCCTTGAAAAGGCCGCGCTCGGGCGCGCCAGCATCGGCGTGCATCTCCTCCGGATGCCATTGGACCGCGAGCAGCCAGGGCTCCCCCTCCATCCCCTCCACCGCTTCGATCAGGTCGTCCTCGCTCCACCCCGTGGCGATGAGGCGCGGGGCTAGATCTCGGATGCCCTGGTGATGGAAGGAATTCACCTGGGTCCTCTCGGCGCCCAGGGCCTCGGCCGTAAGGCTTTCGGCCGCGAGCCGGATCGCGTGGCTGCGATCGGTACGGGAGCCGGCCGGGTTGTGGTTCACCGGCCCCGGGCGCTCGGACGGCAGGTCCTGGTAGAGCGTGCCGCCCAAGGCCACGTTGATGAGCTGGATGCCACGGCAGATGCCGAGGATCGGAACCCCCCGCTGGCGGGCCGCGGCGAAGAGCGCCAGCTCGAAAAGGTCCCGTTCCCGGCTCGGCGGATCGAGCAGTGGAGAACGATCGGCGTTATACCAGGCGGGATCGACGTCCTCGCCGCCGGTGAGGACGAGCCCGTCCACCCCGTCGAGGGCCCGCGCGGCGTATGAGGGTCCGATGAGGGGGCTGAGGATGAGCGGGACCCCTCCCGCCAGACTGACCGAGCGCAGATACCCCGAATTGAGACCGGTTCGCTCCATGCCATCCCAGCCCCTCACCACGCCGCCGAGCCCGATCCGGGGAGCGCTCACCGGATGATCGAATCGGGAAAGAGGGAAGGGCACCTGGGGTCGGCGATCTTCGCGGGATCGACCTGAACGCCGATCAGCGGGATGGAACCGCCTGCCACCGATACCTGGCCCAGTCTGGGTGCGCCGGGGATGGGATCGCCTTCGTACACCATCACGCCGATCACTCGCTCCTGCGGGTCCACCACCAACACACCGAACCCCGGCTTGGTGGTAGGGGGCGGCGTACCTTCCATTCCGATCACCAGCAAGGAATCGGTCCGGCCGACCACTGCGGGAAACGCGCCGTCGGCCACCACCCGGGCCACGGTCCGTTCCGGCAGCGCGCCGGGTGGCGCGGCCAGGGTCTGATTGGGAATGGTGAATTGCTCGAGGAGGTTGGTGGCCCCGGCCAGAGCGGCCATGCCACAGGTCGGGGGCACGCCGCCGGCGGGACGATCGCAGCTCGCCGCAAGGACGAGAAGTGACGCGAGCCAAGGCCGGTGCGACATGCCCTAAGATAGGCGGCGAGCCGCGCGACTCCAAACCAGCGAGGCCTGCACCAGGTACACCTGGCGGCGGCCGGCCCCCTGAGGGGTCCGACCGCGCTTGGCTGACTTATCGGGTGGTGGTGTCCGTGGTCGCGGTGGTCGTATCGCTCAGGGCAGTGTCCATCGCACCAGCAGCCGGGGCGGTGTCGCTCATCATGCCCGGGCTGCCCGTCTCCGTGCCTCCGGCGTCGTCACGAGGGGAACCTCCCCCGCAGGCGCCTACCAATAAGGCTGCCATCGAGCCGAGAATCCAGGATGCGCGCTTCATGTGATCTCCTTTTCCAAGGTATTGGAGCTTGTGGGAGCTCGCCGTGGAGCGGCTCGCTCAGGGGTCCAGTGTCTCAAACGTCAAATGCCGCAAGCC
>JACCRH010000213.1 GCA_013813675.1 Gemmatimonadales bacterium | reverse complement strand
GTTCGTGTCACCCTCGACGGCCTTCCTTACCTTCTCGCGGTAGGCGGCACTCACGGTCCATCTCTCGATATCCCCAATGACAGCGAGTTGTACACCCCCTGAGGAGCAATGAGAAAACGGCCTGGCGCAAGTTAGGCCGTCTTGCTAGGACGACCTGAGAGACATCGGGCCCCGCTGTGATGGCGACGCCCGATGTTTTTCGGTGGCCTAAGTTTTTGCAGTGTACTGAATGCGCCGCGTAGGAATCGAACCTACAACCTAGTGATTAAGAGTCACTTGCTCTGCCAATTGAGCTAGCGGCGCGCGTGGTCCATAGCCCCAAGGGGAGTCGAACCCCTCTCTCGACCTTGAAAGGGTCGCGTCCTAACCGATAGACGATGGGGCCGACCGATTCAACCATAGCGCTAACGGGATTCGAACCCGTGTTTGGGCCTTGAGAGGGCCCCGTCCTAGTCCCCTAGACGATAGCGCCGTGTGAACCGCACAGGCCCGGCAGGACTCGAACCTGCAACCCCCGGTTTTGGAGACCGGTGCTCTACCACTTGAGCTACGGACCTCTGCACCGATTTTACCCCAGGGTGGCTGACGGGGATCGAACCCGCAACCTCCGGAGCCACAGTCCGGCGCTCTAACCGATTGAGCTACAACCACCGCGGCGGAGACAGCGCCTCCGTACGAGCCGCAAAAATTACCGGGTCCGAGGGGCTCGGGTCAAGACCAAAACGAGGCCGAAAGCCCCGATGTTCCTGGATCTTGCGGCACCGGACGGCCCTCGAAACTCGCCACCGGCACGACCCCCCGCACCGCGTTCGCCACCAACAGACTGCGGCCCTCGATGTCCGCCGGCGTCGCCTTCACTTCCCGGATCCCGCCAGTCAATTCCTCCAGCCGCGCCCGGGCGACGCCCGGCAGAATCCCCAGCGCCAGCGGTGGGGCGCACAGCCGGGCCGCCTCCCACCAGAAGATCCCCCAGATGGCGCACTCCGCGAGGTGGCCGCCCGCCGTCAGGAGCACCGCGTCGTCGGCCCCGGCCGCACGTGCCTCGGCCAACGCGCGCTCGAACTGGGCGCGCTCGGTCGTCTTGTGCGGGTACGGCCGATGGACCGCTTGCGCCCTCACCAACGAGACCGGCTCCACGCCACCCACGGCCCGCTCGCTCACCTTGAGCCCGCGCGGCCCCACCTCCAACCGGTGCACCCGGTCGGGGCCCCCCGAAGGAGTGGGCAGCTCGCCCGGCAGAGGAACCCCCAGCGCCTGGCAACTCGCCGCCAGCCGCCGGAGATGGAGATACCAGAGCGGCGCGACGCCGGTCCGCATCCGCACCGTCTCGATCAGCGTGGGCATGCGATACACCATCGCTCAGCCCACCGGAAGCCGGGGAGCCTCGGTCTTCAGCGCCGCCTCGCCCGGCTCCGGGCCGCGCCTGGCGTCGAGCACCGCGCGAATCGTGGTGGCGCCCAGGATCACGCCTCCACCGATCAGAGCCCAGGCCCCCGGCCGCTCACCCTGGACGATCCAGGCCCACACCGGATTCAGCACCGGCTCGATCAGGAGGACGAGCGACGCCTCCAGCGCGGGGATCGTGGTCAGCGCCCGGGTCACCAGCACGTAAGCCAGCGCGATCTGGAAGACGCCCAGGTACCCGATCAACGCCCAGTCCCCCACCGTATGACTCCCCAGCGGCAGCGCGAACGGCAGCGCCGCGAAGAACGCGATCGCGTTGCCCGCCACCACCGCCACCGCCGCCGACCCCCGCTCGCCGCCCGCCGATCCCATCCAGCGTAGGCCGCAGACCGTGAGCGCCCAGAAGAACCCGCTCGCCAGCGCCAGCAAGTTCCCCCGCACCGGGTCCGGCGCGGTGTCCGCCGGCGGATCCACTCCGACGAAGAAGAGCGCCAGGCCCAGCCCCACGGCCGCCATGAAGGCGAGGTCCTGCCGCCGGGTCGGCTCCCGCAGCAGCCACGGCGCCAGGAGCGCGAGGTAGAGCGGCGCGGTGGACTGGAGGTAGATCGTGTTGGCCGCGGTGGTGAGCCGGTTCGCCAGAACGAAGAGCGTCAGCGTTGCCGCGTACGCCGCGCCGACCACCAGCGTCCGGCCGGTCCACCCCCGCCGGGCCTCCCGCGTCATCAGCCAGATCGCGATCGCCGCGATTCCCGACCGGAGGCAGGTGGTCTGCCAAGCGGTAAAATCGCTCGCCTTGATCGCGGCGCCCCCGGTGGAGAAGAGCACCGCCGCCGCGGCGAGCTGCAGCCAGGAAGTGGAGCGGGACGACATGGCGCGGGAAGATAGCGGCAGGCGACCCCGAC
>JACCRH010000211.1 GCA_013813675.1 Gemmatimonadales bacterium | reverse complement strand
TGGGCACGACGGTGGCGCGGTACAAGGTCACCGGGCCCGACACGGTGGCCCGCCTCCGGTGGGAGGCCACCCGCGCGCCCTGACCGCTGGCAACAGCGGCTTGGGTCTTGGGAGCCGGTAGGAAGATGAAGGGACCGTGAACTCCACGGTCCCTTGTCCTACTCTGACTTTTTGATGACTCGATCGACAGCCTTCTCCAGCCGCCGCTGTGCATCCCGCATCTGCTCGATCAGGTCATCCGTCCTCTCTCGACGTCTGCGAACCTCATCCCAGTCTGTCTTCGGCAAATCGGCTGTCCTCACTTCGGCCCTCTGTGGTTGTGTCATCTCGGCCCCTTGGGCTCGGGTTAGGCACGTCCACTCACATCCTCAAAACGCTCGAACGCCTCTTCAAGTTTCTTGAGAGCTGCCTCTGTGCTTCCAAGTCGGAAGCTCAGTTCTTCGATTGTCTGGCTAGTCAGTCGCAGGGCCTCGGATTCGGCCGGCGGCTAGGCTCGACGCGCCCCCTCCCGGCACAGGTTCACACCCGCCGACACTCCTCCGCTCCTCGCTCCCTGGCCACCGCCAGCAATCCCTTCCACGCCCGGCGGCGTCCGCGACACGCCTTGCGGACTCCACGACGACGGGGTCGGCCTTCGCGTGAAGACCGAGGCGCCGAAGCCCGATGCCGATGATCCGCCGCCGGCGGGCGGCGAGACCCGGCCGGCGGCATGATCCCGGGGCCGATCACCCCGGAGCGTGAGCGGACCCACCTCTGCCTCTCCATTTCGTTGCCGGAACAGGCTCGATTCGTTACCCGCAGTGTGACCCCCGCCACATTGGTCTCCGAGCATGGGGGCGAGACTCCACGCTCACGAAAACGCGTGCTTTGCGCAGGAGGCCATTTGGGCCGGGTAAAGGGAGTATTCGCAGGCGTTAACGCCAGGACCCTGAGAAAGGCAGCCCGGGACCCGCGCCGGGCTCTGCTGCGGCTGGTGCTCCGGCTGCGCCTGGCACGGACGGGGTGGAGGGGGTGCGCCGCCTGCTCGATTTCCTGTCAGGACATTACCAGGTAGACGGAGAGGCCCTCCTGGCCGAATACCGCCAGTCCAGTTTCCGCGAATGGTTCGGGAAACAGCGGGCCGCGCTGGAACGGTTTTCCGGGCCCCGCCGGGACGGCTCCACCGCAGAGTTCGGCTGTGAGGCCCTGTATCTGCTGGTTCGCGCGGCCCGTCCCCGCACGATCGTGGAGACTGGGGTCCTCTACGGGGCCTCGAGCGCGCACCTGCTCGCGGCGCTCGCCCGGAACGGGGGAAGGGGAGCTGCACAGCATCGAGGTCGGGCGCGACGCCCGGGAGCCATTGCACGATCACTTCGTGCCCCGTGAGCTACGGGCCTTCTGGAGGCTCCACATCGGGGACAGCCGCCGGGAGCTACCCGCGCTGTTCGAGCGGTGCTCGCCGGTCGACATGTTCTATCATGACAGCCTGCATACATTCGAGCACATGACGTGGGAGTTCAGGACCGCGCTGCCGCACATCGGGGCGGGGGGCATCCTCGCGTCGGATGACGTGCTCAACCCCCCGAGCGTCGGAGGAATATTTCGCGACGGGCCGTTCCCCGCGTTCTGCGAAGGGGAGGGAATCGAGTACGCCACGTTTCAGAATCTGGGAGTCGCGCTGCCTACTGCACCTTGGTGTTCTTGCTCTCCATCGCCGGCATCCACTTCCCGTCCGGTCCCTGCATTTCCATCTTGAAGGTATAGGAGGTGGGGGACAGCTCCTTGATGATGACGCGCGACTTGACCTTGGCGCCTCCCATCATGCTTTCGTCGGTGTAAGTCCAGGTATCCCCCTGGCGTGTCCCCCGCGAGACGGTGGCCATGGTCATGCCCGAGTTGTCCACGCCATAGTAGGTGTAGACCTTCTCCTCGGGGCTGTAGCCGAGGATGCCGATACTGCGGCTCGGCCCCATCGGCATCTTGCCTTCGGAGCGGCAGATGACGCTGAACCGTCCCTCGAACCACTCGCAGTTGTCGGTCGCGCTCATCTTGCCTCCGGCTCCCATCGGCCCAGGCTTCATCTCGCCCTCGGCGTTCCACTTGCCGACGAAGTACCCCAGCCGCGCCTGCTCGGGGCCCGGCTTGGGGGCTTGTGGCGCCTGGGCGGCCGCCAGAGGCATTCCGACAACCGAGATCACGGCGTATGCGGCGAGGATGCTGCTGATGCGTTTCATGGCTGCCTCCTTTGACAGGTGTCCGCTCCGGCGCTCCGAAAGCGCAGTCTACTGTCGGGTAAGGCTCTCTTCAACCGCCCGAGGATTGCAAGCCGAGATTCGTCCTCGCGGTGACGTCCCAGGTCAGGAGCCGACCCGCGCCGGGCTGCGGAGACGCTCCAGCTTTGCCACGTCGATCTTCTTCATCTCCAGCATGGCTTCCATGGCCCGCTCGGAAATCTCGGAGTCGGGGTCTCCCACCAACTCCTTCAGGAGGGCGGGCACGACCTGCCAGGACACGCCGTATTTGTCCTTGAGCCACCCGCACTGCTGCGCCTTGGGATCCCCGCCCTGGGACAGCTTCTCCCAGTAGTAGTCCACCTCCTTCTGGTCCTTGCAGGTGATCACCAGCGACACCGCCTCGTTGAACTTGAACTCCGGCCCGCCGTTGAGGGCGGTGAACGGCGTCCCGTCGAGCTCGAACTCCACCGTCATGACGGAGCCGGCCGGCTTGTGGTGGATGTCGCGCCCGGCTTCGCCGTAGCGGGCGATCTTTCCGATCTTCGAGTTCTTGAAAATCCCGGCATAAAATCGTGCCGCCTCTTCGGCCTGGTCGTCGAACCACAGACAGGGGCCGATTGCTCGAGCGCTTGCCATAGGTAGTCTCCTTCGGTAACGAGAACTGGTTGACCCCACCATCCGCCCCCCTCCAGCAGAGGATAGAGGAGGGCAGCGGTGGGGGCTGTGACTGAGCCCACGGAACCGTTACCTCCTCCTGTGGGTTGTCTGGGCTGACGAGATGGCCGGAATGACAGCATTCATCGAACCTTACGGGAGGTAGCATGAGAATCGGCATCATCGGCGCGGGCCAGATCGGCGGCACGCTGGCGCGTCGCCTGGCCGCATTGGGACATGAGGTCTCGATCGCGAACTCGCGTGGCCCGCAGACGCTGGCCGCCTTGGCGAAGGAGACCGGAGCCAAGCCGGTCACGGTCGAGGAAGCCGCCCGCGGCGGTGAGATCGTCATCGTGACCATCCCCCTGAAGAACATTGCCCGGCTGCCGGCGAACCTGTTCGAGACCGTGCCCGCCTCGGTCGTGGTGGTCGACACCGGCAACTATTACCCCCAGCAGCGCGACGGCCGGATCGACGCCATCGAGGACGGCACGACGGAGAGCCGGTGGGTGACTGACCGCCTGCGCCGCCCGGTCGCGAAGGCGTTCAACAACATCTACGCCAGTCATCTGCTGGAGGGGGGCAAACCAAAGGGCGCTTCGGGGCGTATCGCGCTGCCGGTGGCGGGGGATGATCCGCGGGCGAAGGACGTGGTGATCCGACTCCTGGACGAGCTGGGATTCGACGGAGTGGACGGCGGGGGATTGGACCAGTCGTGGCGACAGCAGCCGGGGACGCCGGTCTATGGGACCGATCTGGATGTCGCGGGTGCTACCCGTGCGCTGGCGGAGGCGAAGCCGGAGCGGGACGAGGCGTTCCGGGCACGGGCGGGGAGCCCCGCGCCGGCCGGCCGCGGCTGACCCAGCGGCCCGTAACTAAGGCATCGGCGGCGCGGAGTTCATCTCTCGGACTCTTTCGGATCCGAGAACCTGGCCTCCCGCGACGGGACCGAATGGTGTTCGTGCATCACGATCCATTCGCCGTCGATCTTGCGCAGGCCCACGGTCAGCCGAAGATCGACCGGGCCGGCCGAGGTGCCTTCGCAGCGAATGAGGCATGAGGCGAACGCGACGTCGTCGCCGGCGGTCACTTCCAGATCGCTGGGCACGAAGCTGATCGGTCCCTTGGGCGCGGTGAAGAAGAAGTCCCAAGTCCGGTTGTACGCATCGATCCCGCGGACCAGGCCGGGCGGGAAGTCGAACATGAGCAGATCCGGGGAATGGTGAGCGAGGATCGCAGGCCGATCCCCTGAACTAACGGCCTTCGCCCAGCGTTCGATGAGATCTCGCACCCGCGCTGCTTCGCTCGATGCACTGCGGTTGCTGTCCATGTCGCTCTCCCCTCGATGCT
>JACCRH010000200.1 GCA_013813675.1 Gemmatimonadales bacterium | reverse complement strand
TGTCGCAGAGCAGCACTCGGCGGCGGCACCGGCCGAGCATGAGCGCAGCGCTCAGCCCGGCGGGGCCGCCGCCGACGATGATGCAGTCGTAGATCACCCGGCTTCGCCGGCCTCCAGGACTTGCTTGAGCCTTCGAAGATCGTCGGCCACCTGGGAGGCAGGATCCTCGCTGAACAGCCGCGCGACGGCGGCCCCCACCTTGCCGGCCGGAGGATCGTACCGCAGCACCACCCGCACCTCGGTGTCGCCGTTTTCAGTGGGCGCGAAGTGCACCGAGCCGGCGTTGGCGATGTCGGACCCCGGCAGCGAGCGCCAGGCGATGAGGTCGTTGGGAATCTCGTTGTGGATTTCGGCCTCCCACTCCACTCGGCTGCCGGCCGGTCCTTTCGCCGTCCAGTGGGAGCGGCGCTCGTCCAGCACGGTCACGGCCTCGAGGTGGTCCATGAAGCGGGGCAGATTCTCGAGGTTGCGCCAGAAGCGGTAGACCTCCCCGCGGGCACGATTGATCACGATGCGCTCGTCTACCCGTACGCCCTCGCCCCGGCCCACGCTGGTGACCGGGCTCGAGGGGACGTCATCGAGGGCGCTGTTGCGCCCCATCATCCGGTTCACCGCGCAGCGTCCACTCACCGCCCGGCCGATAAGGGCGCCCGCGATCGGGAGCAACACCCCCCGCCCGCGGCGCCGGCGCAGGCCGTACGCGGCGACGGCCGCGGCGGCGATGGCCGAGATCCAGCGCTCCCGCCGGCCGACGTTGATGTCGCTGGCCGACGCGGGCTCGCGCCGCCGCAGATTCTCCCACTCCTCGGTTCGGCCGATCCCGTCGAACGTCGCCGTCATCTTGGCATCCTCTCTGCCACCAGCCTCGGCTCAGGCGCGGGAGCCTTCGGCGGGAGCAACCTGGTTATGTCGTCGCGCGGCCTCGTCTCCTCGCTTGCTCAGCCACGAAGGAGAAAGGCCGGATTGGCTGTCCTTACCGCGCTTCCGTCCCGTGCGTGCCGCTGGCGCGCCAGGCAGCAGCCGGTTGGCAAGGGTCAGCGCCGAGGCGGTCAGATGCGGCGCCACGGCGGAGGCGATCACCGCGAGCCGGGCCACCGCGGGAAACAGGACTTCGGGATCTCCCCGGCACGCCGCCGACAGGATCCGCCTGGAAGCCTGGTCGGCGCTGACCGACAGACCGGGCAGCGCGTCGGCGATGCTGAACCAGGCGTATTCGGCGCGGTGCTTGCCGCGGAAGATTGCGTTGCGGGGGCTGCCGGTGCGCATGAGCCCCGGGATGGCCGTGGTCACCGAGACGTCGTCGCCGGCGACCGCGGCGCGAAGGCCCTGGGAGAAGCCCAGGGCGGCGAACTTGCTGGCGCTGTATGGCAACAGGTGGGGGATCCCCAACTTCCCGCCGATCGAGGTGATGTTGACGATCCTGCCGCCGCCGCGCTCGCGCATCGAGGGCAGCACCTGAAGGGTAGGATAGACCATGCCCCAGAAATTGGTGGCCATCGCCTCCTCGTAGTCGGAGACCGTCATCGTCTCGGCGGGACCGACTTCGATCACTCCGGCGTTGTTGATCAACATGTCGATGGGCCCCAGCCGGGCGGCCACCGCGTCGATCAACTCGCGGACCGCGTCCGGCTGGGTCACGTCGGCCTGCACGGCGACCACAGTGGCACCGATCCGCTCCAGCGTGGCACGAGCGCGCTCCAACGCCTCCGGATCCCGGCCGCAGATCGCCACCCGGGCTCCCGCCGCCGCCGCGTCACGAGCCAGCACCAGGCCCAGACCGCGCGAGCCGCCGGTGATGAGGACCGTCTTTCCGTCGAACGAGAACGAGTCCCGGTCGTCGCGCAGGAGCTTCATGGCCGTCCATCCGGCCAGCGCCCCCAAGGCCAGCAGTCTGAGGGTTGAGCTCATTCGGGCCGGCGCTCCCGCTTGTCGCGAGCTCGCGCCTCCTCGCGAACCCGCTTCTGGTGCTGCTCATCGTCCACCAGCGCCCCGAGGCCGTCGCGATCCTCCAGGTTGGCTTTGGTCCGGCCGGGGTCGCCCCGCGGATCGTCGAACGCGAGCTCCTCGGATGACTCCCCGGCCGCGCCCTGCTGTTGCAACGCGAATCGACGGCGCTCGTCTTCGCTCATCGTCGCGAACTTACCTCCGAGATTCTCCGCCATGGGTCTCGCTCCTGTTGACTCCCTCGAGCATGGCCTTCAGCCGCCCGAGGTCCTCGTTCAGTTTGGCTCTGGGGTCGGCGCCCAGCAGTTCGGCGACCGCTTGCCCCGCGCCGCCCGCAGGGGGATGGTAGCAGAGACGCAGGTCCACCCGAGTCCCCGCCCCTTCGGCCCGGAATCGAACCGTGCCGGCATTCTCCAGCATCGATCCGGGCCGACTGCGCCAGGCGAGGGTTTCGCCGGGCACCTGCTCGGTGAGCACCGAATCCCACTCGATGGGAAACCCGCCGGGTCCTCGCACTATCCAGTGAGACCGGCCGCCGCCCAGATCCTGCACCTCACGCACGTTCGACATGAAGAGCGGAAAGTTCTCATAGTCGGTCCAGAAGTCGTATACCCGTCCGACCGGGGCGTCGACGAACAGCGTTTTCTGAATGTCCACCGTCCTGCGTCGCTCGCGCCCGGCGCGGCTGGGATCGCGGGCGTCGCGCATTTCGCTCCACAGCATGCCCGCCCCCACGGTCTTCGCCGCCGCCCCGATGAGTCCTCGGCTCGCCAGGCCGTAGAGAGTCAACGCGCCGCCCAGCAGCGTGAGGGCCCGGTCCATGTTCCCCCCACCCTTCCCCTCCAGGCTCGCGGATTCCAACCCCAGAATGTCGCCCCGGCGGGAGCCGTACCGTCCAATCGGCATCTCGACCGGCAGCGCGGCGGTCCCCTCGTCGCCGATGCGCTCCTGGATCCCCTTGCGCAGCCGGTCTCTCCGTCGTTCTCCCGACTCCGGATCGAGCAGGTACACCAAGCCGGCGCCGACCGCCATCCCGACCAGCACCCCGCCCTTTCGCATGTCCATTCCCCGGCGTTTGAGTAACTGCGTCCCGCGCCTGACAGGATCTCCGAATGCTGCCGATTTGTCGCGCTCGTGCCGTGAGCCTGCTCACACGAGCGATGCCGGCCGGACGCCCGATTGGCAAGCGCGTCGCGAGTGCTAGCTTTGGTGACATGGCCGCCCCTCGTGACGATTCGCCGACCCGCCATCTGGCGCTCACCAGCTCCTCGTTTCGTGACGGAGAGCGAATCCCCGTCCGCCACACCTGCGACGGTGAGGACCTCTCCCCGCCTCTAGCCTGGACCGGGGCACCGGTGGAGACGCGTACGTTCGCGCTCATCTGCGACGATCCCGACGCGCCTCGAGGCACCTGGGTCCATTGGCTGGTGTGGAACTTGCCGGCCGATGCGGTCGAGATGGGACAGGGTTTTCCTCCCAGGCCCGAGCTGCCTTCGGGCGCGAGGCAGGGGATCAATGACGGGGGCGACCTCGGCTACGGCGGACCCTGCCCTCCACCCGGCAAGCCCCACCGCTACTTCTTCCGGCTTCACGCGCTCGACACGGCGATCAATATTCCTCCCGGCGTCAACCGCTCCGATCTCGAAACGGCGATGGCGGGTCACATCCTGGCCCGGGGTTCCCTCATGGCAACTTACGAGCGGCGGAAAGAATAGCTCGGTCCGCCCACTTCCAGGAGCCGCTACCATGTCCGCCCACTACGCCCCCGCTTTCCTCGCGGCCGTGACACTCGCCTCTTGCGGCGGTCAGGCCCGCGGCCCGGACGGCAGCACACTGCCCCCGCCCAGCGCGAGTGCTGCTCTCTTCGACACTGCGGGCACCAGGGTCGGTCTGGCGACGTTTTCCGAAACCGACGGCGCCGGTCGGCTGGGGATCAGCGTGTCCGGTCTCTCGCCAGGCCAGCACGGGATGCACGTGCACGAGAACGGCGCCTGCACCCC
Source organism: Gemmatimonadales bacterium (assembly GCA_013813675.1). Taxonomy (GTDB): domain Bacteria; phylum Gemmatimonadota; class Gemmatimonadetes; order Gemmatimonadales; family GWC2-71-9; genus CAVVWJ01. Next base: position 12,894 of record JACCRH010000200.1, on the reverse strand, counting down.
ACCCGCGTTCGAGTCGGCCGGCAGCCACTTCAACCCCGGGTCCACGCAACACGGCCTGATGAATCCGGCCGGGCCCCATGCCGGCGACCTCCCCGGCCTCACGGCGGAAAGCGACGGCAGCGCGGACACGACGTTCTCGGTGCCGGTGAGCCTTCTCGGCGAGGGCTCCGGATCCATGGTCGGCCCGGAAAAGCGGGCCTTCGTGATCCACGCCGATCCGGACGATCAGAAGACCGATCCCAGCGGCAATTCCGGGTCGCGGGTCGTCTGCGGGGTGATCGAGCGCCGCTGACTCGGCCGGGGCCGGCCGCATGACGTTGCTTCGGCTGACCGACCGCGGCCTGTACTGCGAAGTCGGTAATTTCTTCGTCGACCCCTGGGGCGCGGTGGATCGCGCGGTGGTCACCCACGCACACGGTGACCACGTGGCATGGGGGTGTCGCGACTACCTCACGTCGGCGGAAGGGGTCGGCGTGTTGCGGAGCCGGCTCGGCCCCGACGCTCGGGTCGGCGGCCTGCCCTTCGGCGAGCGGATCTCCATCAACGGCGTCGGCGTCTCGCTGCATCCGGCCGGCCACATCCTCGGCTCGTCCCAGGTACGCGTCGAGCATGGCGGTGAGGTCTGGGTGGTGTCGGGCGACTACAAGATGGACCCCGACCCGACGACCACCGCGTTCGAGGCGGTGCGCTGCCACACCTTCATCACCGAGTCCACCTTCGGCCTCCCGATCTATCGCTGGCCTCCGCAACACCAGGTGCTGCGCGACATCAACGCCTGGTGGCGAGGCAACCAGGAGGCGGGCAAGGCCAGCCTGCTCTACGGCTACGCGCTGGGCAAGACCCAGCGACTGCTCGCGGGACTCGATCCCGCGATCGGCCCGATCCTCACCCACGGCGCGGTGGAGCGGATGACCGCGGTGTATCGCGCCGCGGGCGTGCCGCTGCCCCCGACGACTCACGCCGGCTCGCTGGATCGCCGAACCGACTGGTCGCGGGCCCTCATCCTCGCGCCGCCCTCGGCGGACGGCTCGGTGTGGACCCGCCGGTTCGGCGCGCGCGCCACCGCCTTCGCCTCCGGGTGGATGCTGGTGCGGGGCGCGCGGCGGCGGCGGTCGCTCGACCGCGGATTTCCGCTGTCGGATCACGTCGACTGGCCCGGCCTGCTGGCCGCGGTGGACGCCACGGGGGCCGAACGGGTGTGGGTCACCCACGGGTTCACCGGCCCCGTGGTCCGCTGGCTCCAGGAACAGGGACTCGACGCCAGCGCGGTGGAGACGAGGTTCGAGGGCGACGTCGACGACGACACGGGCCAGGAGGACGGGCCCGAGCAGTGAAGGCGTTCGCGCGGCTCTACACGGCGCTGGACGAGACCACCGCGACCGGCGAGAAGATCGCGGCGCTGGCCGCTTACTTCAGCGCCGCCCCGCCGTCCGATGCCGCTTGGGCGATTCATTTCCTCACCGGCCGCCGTCCCAAGCGCCTGGTGTCCTCGGCCAAGCTTGCGGCCTGGTGCGCCGAGGCCGCGGCGATCCCCCTCTGGCTCTTCGACGAGAGTCACGCCGCGGTAGGCGATCTGGCCGAGACGATCACCTTACTGCTGCCGGACACCGGGGGCGCGGGAGACGAGTCGCTCAGCCACTGGGTCGAGCAGCGTCTGTTGCCGCTCAAGGGTCAGGACGAGGCGGTGCAACGGGCGGAGATGCTGCGGACCTGGACGGAGCTCGACCGGCGGGAGCGGTTCGTGTGGAACAAGCTGATCACCGGAACGTTCCGGGTTGGCGCGTCATCCCGTCTGGTGGAGCGCGCCCTGGCGCTCGCCAGCGGAGTGCCCGAAGGGGCGATCGCGCATCGTCTGATGGGTGGCTGGGAGCCGACACCGGAGTTCTTCGCTCGCCTCGTCGCCCCGGACGTGCGAGACGCGGACGTCAGCCGGCCCTATCCCTTCTACCTGGCGTATCCCCTCGAAGGCCCGCTGGAGGCATTGGGCCCGGCAGAGGAGTGGATCGCGGAATGGAAGTGGGACGGCATCCGGTCGCAGCTCATTCGCCGGGCGGGCCGGACGTTTCTCTGGTCGCGGGGTGAGGAGCTTCTGAGCGGCAGGTTTCCCGAAGTGGAGGAGGCGGGCTCTCTCCTGCCGGAGGGCACCGTGCTCGACGGGGAGCTGCTGCCTTGGGTCGGCGACATGCCGCTGCCGTTCGCGCAGATGCAGCGCCGGATCGGCCGCAAGGTGCTGGGCCGGAAGATTCTGGCCGAAGTGCCGGTGGTGCTCGTCGCCTACGACCTGCTGGAGCAGGACGGGCACGACCTACGCGCCATCCCGCTGGCTGACCGCCGCCGCCGGCTCGACGCGCTCCTCGCCGCGACGCCGTCCGCGGGCAGGCTGGTGCTCTCGCACTTGGTGGAGGCGGCGGACTGGACCGAGATCACCGAAGCCCGCCGCCGGGCCAGGGATGTCGGGGCCGAGGGCCTCATCCTCAAGCGGCTGGGGAGCGAGTACGGCGTGGGGCGGCGAAAGGGCGACTGGTGGAAGTGGAAGATCGAGCCCTTCAGCGTCGACGCGGTGCTGATGTACGCCATGCCGGGAAGCGGGCGCCGAGCCGGACTCTATACCGACTACACCTTCGGGGTGTGGGACGACGGCCGGCTGGTGCCGTTCGCCAAGGCCTACTCGGGGCTCACCGACGAAGAGATCCGCCGGGTCGATGCCTTCGTCCGCAGAAACACCCAGGAAAAGCATGGGCCCGTCCGGGTGGTCAAGCCCGAGCTGGTGTTCGAGCTCGCCTTCGAGGGTATTCAGGTGTCATCCCGGCATAAATCCGGTATCGCGGTCCGCTTTCCCCGCATGGCGCGCTGGCGGACCGACAAACGCGCGGAGGACGCCGACTCGCTCCAGACCGTCCGGGCGCTGCTCACTCCGCCTTGATGGCGGTGATCGGATCGGTGCGCGCGGCGCGCAGCGCCGGGAAGAAACACCCCGCCGCCGCCATGGCGAGACAGAGCATGCCGACCGCCACGAGCGTCGCGCCGTCCGAGGGTCCCACGCTCGCGAGCAGCGCGGTCATCGCCCGCGCCGCCACGTAGGACAGGACCGCTCCCAGCACCACCCCCGTCGCCGCCAGCCGCATGCCCTCCCCCAGTACCATGCCGAGGATGTCGCGCCGGCTCGCGCCCAGCGCCATGCGGACGCCCAGCTCCCGGGCGCGATTGGAGACGGTGTACGACAGCAATCCATGGATGCCTAACCCGGCGAGCAGCAGCGCCAGCGCGGCGAGCGTGCCCAGCAGCCGCACCAGCACCGAGCGCGAAGCGGTCTTCTCGGCGACGATCTCCTCCATCGTCTGCACGTTAGAGATCGGCTGCTCGGGGTCTACCCGCCGCACGATGTCACGGATCGCCGGCACCAGGGCGGCGGGCTCCGCCGACGACCGGACCACGAGATCCTTGGGGGTGTAGAAGATGATGGACCCGTCTTCAACCTGAGTGGCCGGAAGGTAGACCTGGGGCTCGTTCGCCTGCTCCAGTCCTCGCACCCTGATGTCGCCCACCACCCCGACCACGGTCCGCTCCTGCAGCGCGAAGTCGAAGGTCCGACCCAGCGGATCGGCGTCGGGCCAATAGCGCCGGGCGAAGGATTCGCTCACCACCGCGACGGTCGGACTCTCGAACCGGTCCGACTCGGCGACTCCCCGGCCGCTGCGAAAGGGGATTCCCATGGTCCTGAAAAAGTCCGGGGTGATGTACCGCAGGCTGGCGGTGGTGTTGCCCCGCCGGTCCACCTCTTGCCCGTCGATACCCACTGGCCAGATACCGCCGCCCATCGCCATAGGCAGGAAACTGATGTACGCCGCACTCTCCACGCCGGGAATGGCGGTCACCTCGGCCAGCACGCGGCGGTAGAACTCCACCCGCCGTGCGGTGCTGTCGTACTTCGGCAGCGGCAGCGCGGTCCGGAGGGTCAGCACGCCTTCGGCACGGAATCCCGGGTCTACCGCCTGGATGCGCCAGAGCGCGCGCAGCAGCAGGCCGGCGGAGACCAGCAGCACGACCGACGCCATTATCTCCGCGATGACCAGCACGGCGCGGAGACGCTGTTTCCGGCCCCCGCCGGACCTGGCGCCCTCGCGGAGCCCTTCGAGCCCGCCGTCGCGGCCGGCTCGAAGCGCGGGCAGCACGCCGAAGCCCACTGCCGTAAGACCGGTGATGAGCCCGGCGAAGAGCAGCACCCGCAGGTCGAGCGGAGGGGCCTGGCCGATGGGGAGCGTCTCCGGCACCAATCGCCCGAGCACCGGCACCGCCGCAGCGGCTACCAGAATGCCGAGCCCGCCGCCGGCGGCGGCGAGAAGCAGGCTCTCCGTGAGGAGCTGCCGCACCAGCCGCTCCCGCCCGGCGCCGAGCGCGGTGCGAAGCGCCAGCTCCTTCTGCCGGGCCAGTGTGCGGGCGAGGAGGAGATTGGCCAGGTTGGCGCACGCGATGAGCAGAATGCAGAGTGCCGCTCCGCAGAGCGCCAGCAACAGGAGCCGGGATTGTTGCGGCAACTCGTCGCGCATCCGGTTGATTGTGGCCGTGGTCAGTTCGTTCTCGCGGGGGTACTCCCGCTCCAGCCGTGTGGTGATGACGGCCATCTCCGAGCGGGCCTCCTCCAGCGTGCGGTCGGGGCGGATCCTGGCCACCAGCTTGAGATAGTTGTCGTCGCGCTCCTCGAAAGCGTCGGGACGAAAGGCGAGTGGCGTCCAGAGCGCGACGTCGCGGTTGGGAAAATTGAACCCCCGCGGCATCACCCCGATCACCACGCAGGGCTGTCCGTCGAGCAGCACCCGCCGCCCTAGCACCCCGGCATCGCCGCCGAACCGCGACTGCCACAGTCCATGGCTCAACACCACGGTGCCGGGCGCCCCATGTTGGTCGTCTGCCGGGGTGAAGACCCGACCCAGGGCCGGATCCACCCGGAGAATGCGCAAGATGTCCGCCGTCACCGCCGCGGCTTCGAGCCGGTCCGGGTCGCCTTCTCCCACCAGGTTCAGCTCGGTCGGATTGTAAGCTCCCATGCCCTCGAAGACCGTGCTCGCCGCCTTCCAGTCCCGGTAGTTGGCGGGCGAGACCTCGATCTGAGTGTAGCCCGGCACTGCCTCCCACAGCTTCACCAGGCGGTCGGAGTCGGGAAAGGGCAGCGGGCGCAACAGGACGAAATCGGCGACGGAGAAGGCGGCGGTGTTGGCGCCCACGCCGAGCGCGATCACCAGGATGGCGGTGGCGGTGAAGCCCGGCGTGCGGGCCAGGGCGCGGGCGGTGAAGCGGAGATCCTGGCGGGCGAGGTCCCAATGGGCCGCGGCGGCGTTGAGCAGCACATCGCCCAGTCCGGTGAGCCAGACGAGCGTTCGACCGGCGATGCCACCGGCCGCACGCAGCCGCTGCTCGAAGACCGCGCGCATCTCGCCGCCGTACTCGGCGCGGAACGAGCTGGGGTAGAGGGTCAACAGAGCCCGGTAGAGCAGCATCAGGCCCTCGCCGGCACGATGCCGTGGGCCCGGGCGATCTGGACCAACTGCTGCAGCCGCCGCGCTTCGGCGCGCGCGGCGGCCCGTCCCCGCGGGGTGATGCGGTAGTAGCGCCGCCGCTGGTCGTCGAGCTTGGGGACCGGGCGCTCGCGGGTCTCCAGGATGAGGCCCTGCTCCAGCAGGCGCTGGATCGAGCGGTACAACGTCCCGGCGCTCAGCGTGACGTCACCACCGGTGCGGGCGGCGACCTCCTGAATGATGGCGTAGCCGTGGCGGTCGTCGTCCGCGAGGGCGACGAGGATATGAAAGGCGGCGGGGGCGAGCGGGAGCAGGGTGTCGATCGGTCCGGAGTCGGGCATCGGGGATTATATCCGCCTTGGATATAATGTCAACGGATATAGCCGCGGTGAGTCTATGGGAGGCCAGGCTCCTTCGCTACGCTCAGGTTGACAGTGGGCGCGCCGCGTGGAGCGCGCGCGCCGAGGCGAAGCCGACGGTGCGTCGCGGTCAGGCGTGATCCGCGACCTGGGTCACTCCCTGCTCCCGCGCGCAGTGCGCGCAGCAATAAAAGGTGCCTTTCGCCTCGATGCCGTGGCCCACGATCTTGCAGCCGCAGTGCTGGCAGACGGGCGCGAGCTTGTGGATCGCGCATTCGAAGCTGTCGAACGTGTGAGTATGTCCCGCGGCGACTACCTGAAACGAGAGATAGTAGTCGTTACCGCAGACTTCGCAGATGGCCATAGTCTCCTCCCAAGGTCGCTTACCTTTCCAGCATGCCAAACTTCATCTGTACGACCTGCGGCGTCCAGTATGAGGCGTCCGCCTCCCCGCCGGCATCGTGCGTCATCTGCTCCGAGGAGCGCCAGTACGTCGGCTGGCGAGGTCAGCAGTGGACCACCCTCGATGAGCTCCGGCGCGATCACCGTAGCACGATCGAGCCCGAGGGGCCTGGCCTCACCGGCATCGGTCTCGACCCCTCGTTCGGCATCGGACAGCGCGCGCTCCACATCCGCGGCGGCGGCGGCGTGCTGTGGGACTGCACCAGCCTGGTGGACGATGCGGTGGTGACGCGAGTGCAAGCGCTCGGCGGCGCTCGCGCGATAGCGATCTCACACCCGCACTTCTACTCCGCCATGGTCGAGTGGAGCCGCGCGTTCGGCGGGATCCCGATTTACCTGCACGAGGCCGACCGCGCCTGGGTGATGCGCGACGACCCTGCCATCGTGTACTGGGGCGGCCGCTCGCTGGAGGTGGCACCCGGCATCACCCTGATCCACTGCGGCGGCCACTTCGCCGGAAGCACCGTCCTCCATTGGGCGGAGGGCGCCGACGGGCTCGGAGCACTTCTCACTGGTGATTCGATCATGGTGGCGCAGGACCGCCGGACGGTCAGCTTCATGTACAGCTACCCGAACCTGATCCCCCTCGACGCCGAAGGGGTCGGACGTATCGTGGACGCGCTCGCGCCGTTCGAGTTCGAGCAGATCTACGGGGGTTGGACGGGGAAGAACGTGCTGGAGGCCGCCGCGCAGGCGGTGCGCTATTCCGCCCGGCGCTACCTTCGGGCCATCGGGAACCGTGACAGAGACTAGCGGGCGGAGCGGCGGCTCGGCACTGGCGGTGGACCTCCGTCGCGCCCGCGCGGCACGCCGCAAGGAGGCGGCGGGGGCCAAGCCCTCCGAGACCCCCCCAGTGCGGCGGCGGCCGGCCCGGATCGTGGAATGCGCTGACCGTGAGCCAATCGACTGCGTGCGCCAGTGGTTCACCGGGGATGAATGGGTGCCGTTTCCGTTCCAGGAGGAGGTCTGGCGGGCCTACCTCGCCGGCGAGAGCGGTCTGATTCACGCGGCCACCGGCACCGGGAAGACCTACGCCGCGTGGATGGGACCGCTGCTCGAATGGCTGCGAGACTACCCCGCGGCGCGGCGCCGCCCTCCGGCACCCCTCACCGTTCTCTGGATCACACCGCTTCGCGCCCTGGCCGGTGACACCGAAGCCGCCCTCCGGGCTCCGGTCGAGGACCTCGGCATTCCCTGGACGGTGGAGTCCCGCACCGGCGACACTCCGGCCCGCGTGCGAACGCGGCAGCGCACTCGACTGCCGAGCGCGCTGGTCACGACCCCCGAGAGCCTGTCGCTGCTGCTGACGCGCGAGGATGTCTCCACTCTCTTCCAGCACCTCCAACTGGTGGTGGTGGACGAGTGGCACGAGCTGATGGCCTCGAAGCGCGGAGTGCAGACCGAGCTCTGCCTGGCCCGGCTGCGCCGCTTCCGGCCTGGACTCCGCACGCTCGGCCTCTCCGCCACGCTCGGCAACCTCGAGACCGCCTGCGACGCCTTGCTCGGCGTGGACGCCCGAGCCCGCCCGCGTCGGGGCCGGATCTTCCAGGGTCTCATCCCCAAGGCGCTCGAGGTGGACGCGCTCATTCCCGAGACCGTGGAGCGGTTTCCCTGGTCGGGACAGATCGGCCTTCGACTCCTTCCCGAGGTGATCCAGTCTATCGAGGAGGGCGAGACCTCCCTCGTGTTCACCAACACCCGGGCCACCGCCGAGATCTGGTTCCAGGCGCTGCTGGCCACCCGACCCGACTGGGCCGGCATCCTGGCGCTGCATCATGGCTCGATGGACCGGAGCACCCGCGAGTGGGTGGAGGAGGGTCTCCGCGAAGGCCGGCTCCGCTGCGTCGTCTGCACCTCCACCCTCGACCTCGGGGTCGACTTCACGCCGGTGGACCGCGTGCTGCAGGTGGGGAGCCCCAAGAGCGTGGGACGGCTGATTCAGCGGGCCGGACGGAGCGGACACCGGCCCGGGGCGGTGAGCCGACTCACCTGCGTCCCGACCAACGCCCTGGAGCTGGTGGAGGTGGCTGCCGCGCGCGGGGCGCTCCAGGCCGGCGAGATCGAGGCGCGCCGCCCAGTGGAGCGGCCGCTCGACCTGCTCGCCCAGCACGCGGTTACCGTCGCCCTCGGCGGAGGCTTCCGTTCCGAGGAGCTGCTCGCGGAGGTACGCACCGCCTGGGCCTACCGGGAACTGGGCGATGACGAATGGCGCTGGGTGCTCGACTTCATTACTCGGGGCGGTAACGCGCTGCAGTCCTACCCGGAATACAGCAAGGTCGTCGAAACCGGGGGCCGCTACACCGTGACCAGCCGGATGGCCGCGATGCGCCATCGTCTTTCGATCGGCACCATCGTGAGCGAGTCGGCGATGAAGGTCCAGTTGCTGCGGGGCCGTACCATCGGCACCGTGGAAGAGACCTTCATCGCGCGGCTCCGGCCAGGAGACGTCTTCACCTTCGCGGGACGGGCGCTGGAATTCGTCCGGGTGCGCGGGATGGTCGCCCAGGTCAGGCGGTCCACCGCGAAGAGCAACGCCGTGCCCCACTGGTCCGGGGCCCGCATGGCGATCTCGACCCAGCTCGCCGCGTGGGTCAGAACCAAGCTCGACGAGGCCCGGCGCGGCATCTACCAGGGTCGGGAGATGGAGGCGGTCCGGCGGATTCTCGAGCTGCAGGCCGCGTGGTCCCGGCTCCCCGCGACCGACGAGCTGCTGATCGAGCGGGTTCGAACCAGGGAAGGGCATCACATCTTCGTCTATCCGGTGGAAGGCCGCCTGGTGCACGAGGGGCTCGCGGCGCTGTTCGCCTATCGGATCGCACAGCTCGGTCCCATCTCCTTCACGCTCGCGGCGAACGACTACGGGCTCGAGCTGCTTTCCGCCGATCGGGCGCCGCTGGATGAGGCCATCGAGGCCGGGTTGCTCTCCCCCGAGCACCTGCTCCACGACATCCCGGCGAGTCTCAACGCCGCCGAGCTGGCGCGGCGCCAGTTCCGCGAGATCGCCCGCATCGCGGGCCTGGTGTTCCAGGGTTACCCCGGAGCCGCCAAGGCGGTGAAGCAGGTGCAGGCCTCCAGCGAGCTGATTTACGACGTCTTCGCCCGGTACGATCCCGACAATCTCCTGCTGTTTCAGGCGCACCGCGAGGTGATGGAACGGCAATTGGAGCAGAGCCGGCTCGGGCGCGCGCTCGAGCGGGTCGCGGAGGGACGAATCAGCGTGGTCGAGGTGGAGCGGCCCACTCCGTTGGCCTTCCCGCTGCTGGTGGACCGGGCACGGGAGCAGGTGACGTCGGAAAAGCTGGCCGACCGGATCCGCCGGATGGCGGCGCCGCTGGAACGGGCGGCCGAGGGCATGCGGTCCGCCCGGGGCGGCCACCGCGGCTTCCGGAGCGGCGGGTGAGCGAGATCCTGCTCTCGGTGGCGGGCGAGGATCTGCGCCTCCTGCCGGAGCGGGCACTGTTCTGGCAGCGCGCCGGCACCCTGGTGGTGGCCGACGTCCACTGGGGCAAGGCGGCCACCTTCCGCGCCGCGGGTATCCCCATTCCCGGCGGCGCAACGGACGAGGATCTCGCGCGACTCGACTCGGCGCTCTGCCGGACCGGCGCACGACGGCTCGTGGTGCTCGGCGATCTGTTTCACGCCAGGGCGGGCCGCGTTGCCACCCGGACGCTCGCGGCGCTTCGGAAGTGGCGGGACCGCTGCCGCCGGCTCGAGATCCAGCTGGTGCGCGGTAACCACGACCGCCACGCCGGAGATCCGCCCGAGGATCTTCGGGTCAACTGCGTCAACTCGCCCGCGTTTCTGCCCCCGTTCGTTCTGCGCCACGAGCCGCGTGAGTCGGCGGAGGGCTACACCCTCGCCGGCCACGTGCATCCCGGACTGGTGGTGAGCGGCCCCGCTCTGCAGCGTGAGCGCCTGCCCTGCTTCCTGGTCCGGCCCACCCTCACCATTCTCCCAGCATTCGGCAGCTTCACCGGGCTGGCCTCGGTGACGTGCTCACCCGGCGACCGGGCCTTCGTGGTGGCCGACGGCGAGGTTCTTCCCATCGGCTAGCTTGTTGTCTCAGACACTTGTGAATAATTTCACAACTATCCTTTTCCGGATGGCCGATGTCCGACTTGCTGGCCGCACGCTCCCAGATGGCGATGTCTCTCGCCTTCCACATCATCTTTGCCGTGGTCGGCATCGGCATGCCGGTGCTCATGGTGGTGGCCGAGCGGCGGTGGCAGAAGACGGGCGACCCGATCTATCTGGAGCTGGCCCGGCGCTGGGCCAAGGGCACGGCGATCCTGTTCGCCGTGGGCGCGGTGTCGGGCACCGTGCTCTCCTTCGAGCTTGGCCTGCTCTGGCCCGGGTTCATGGAGGCCGCCGGCCCGATCATCGGCATGCCGTTTTCACTGGAAGGCTTCGCGTTCTTCACCGAGGCGATCTTCCTGGGTGTTTACCTCTATGGCTGGAACCGGATCTCGGCCCGGGCACACCTGTGGGCCGGGATTCTGGTCGCGGTGAGCGGCGCGGCGTCGGGCATCTTCGTGGTGATCGCCAACGCCTGGATGAACGCGCCGACCGGATTCGAGCTGGTGAACGGCCGGATCCAGAACCTCGACCCGATCGCCGGCATGCTGAATCCGATGGCCTTCCCCCAGACCCTGCACATGACGCTGGCCTCCTACGCCGCCACCGGGTTCGCCGTAGCCGGAATCCACGCCTTTCTGTTGCTGTTCGACCGGCAGAACGGGTTTCACCGCCGAGCGCTCTCGGTGGCGCTGTTGGTCGGCGCGCCGGCCGCCCTGCTCCAGCCGGTTTCAGGTGACCTGAGCGCCAAGGCCGTGGCCCGGCTCCAACCGGCGAAGCTCGCGGCCATGGAGGCCCATTTCGAGACTGGCCCCCGCGCTCCGCTCCTGCTCGGCGGCTGGCCCGACGTGGACCGGGAGGAGACCCGCTACGGCATCCGGATTCCCGGCGGCCTTTCGTTCCTGGCTTTCGGGGACGTGGAGGCCGAAGTGACCGGACTACGGGACTTCCCGCGGGACGAGTGGCCCAACGTGGCCATCGTTCACCTCGCCTTTCAGATCATGGTGGGCCTGGGGACGTATCTGGCCTTGGTGTCCCTCTGGGCCGCCTGGGTCGGGTGGAGGCGGCGCGACGTCGCCGGAAACCGCCCGCTGCTGGTGGCCGTGGCGCTGGCCGCGCCGATGGGGTTCATCGCGATCGAGGCCGGGTGGACCGTGACCGAGGTCGGCCGCCAGCCCTGGATCATCTACGGCGTGATGCGCACCGCCGACGCGGTAACATCGATGCCGGGGCTGGTCTATCCCTTCGCGGTCTTCACCGCCCTCTACTGCTTCCTCGGCCTCATCGTCGCCTGGCTGCTCTACCGTCAGATCATCCGGAGCCCGCGGGCCGACGAGTGGTCGCGCGTCTACGCGCCGGCTCGGCCGGGCGATGCCTGAGCTCTCGCTCGCCGACGCGCTCGCGGGCCTGCTGGCGCTCTCCCTCAACGCGTACGTGCTCTTCGGCGGCGCGGACTTCGGTGGGGGCGTCTGGGACATGCTCGCGACGGGGCCGCGCCGGGCACGGCAGCGGGAGGTGATCGCCCATGCGATCGGTCCCATCTGGGAGGCCAATCACGTCTGGCTGATCCTCGCCATCGTGCTCGGCTTCACCTGCTTTTCCCCGGCCTTCGCGCGGGTCATGACCGTCCTGCATATTCCGGTGTCCCTGATGCTCGTCGGCATCGTGCTGCGGGGGTCGGCGTTCACTTTCCGCACCTACGACGACGAGCATGACGCGGCCCAGCTCCGCTGGGGCCGGATCTTCTCCAGCGCCAGTGTGGTCACGCCGCTCCTGCTTGGCGTGTGCATCGGCGCGGTGGCGAGTGGGCGGGTGGTGGCACCGGCCGGCGGCGCCTTCGGGGAGCGGTTCGTCGAGCCGTGGCTCACTCCGTTTGCGCTCGCGGTCGGGCTGCTGACGTTGGCGCTGTTTGCGTTCCTGGCCGCGGTCTTCCTCACGCTGGAGACGGGCGACCGGGAACTGGTCGAAGACTTCAGGCGGAGGGCGCTCTGGTCCGGCGTCGCGGTGTTCTGCGCTTCGGCGCTGGTGCTGCTGCTCTCATTCGACGGGGCCCCGCTCATGAACCGAGGGCTGATGGGCTCGGCCTGGGCCGTGCCGCTTCACCTCGGCACCGCCGCCGCCTCGGTCGCGGTGTTCGCCGCGCTCTGGTCTCGCCGCTTCCGGGCCGCGCGGGTGGGAGCGGGGCTCCAGGTGTCGTGCATTTTCTGGGGGTGGGTGGCGTCGCAGTACCCCTATCTGGTGCCTCCCGACCTCACGGTCGACGCCGCCGGGGCGCCGGAAGTGACGCTTCGGCTCTCACTCTGGGCGCTGGGCCTGGGGGTGCTGGTGCTGGCGCCGTCGCTGCTCTATCTCTTTCGAGTGTTCAAGAGCGGGCCGGGGGATGGGGTGGGCGTGTCCGGTGGGCATGCGGGTGGAGGACCGTGATGGCGAACGCCCGGCCCTGTACAGACACTGTCATCCCGAGCGCAGCGAGGGATCTTGCTCGC
>JACCRH010000196.1 GCA_013813675.1 Gemmatimonadales bacterium | reverse complement strand
GGTCGAGGCGTCGCCCTTGCCGACGGTATACTGAGTCCACCCGGCGTCCAGGTGATTGTAGGTCACCGGCGAGTCGGCGAGCCAGCTCGGAGCCACTCGGACGACCGTGGCCATCTGGGGCCACAGCTCCTTGCTGTACTGCGCCATCGACTCCAAGGTCGCCTGCGAGATGCCGTTGCCGCCCCAGCGGGATGGCCGGTGAGGCTCGTCGATCAGGTAGTGGCCGATGATGGTGCCGTCGGCGATGTAGGGGCCCAGATCGACGGTCCGGTAGCCGCTCACCAGCGACTTCCACTTCGTCAGGCTGAAGGTGCCGTCGGGGTTCTTCACGAACGTGTCCCGGCCTTTGCTCAGCTTGACGATCACCCGCCCGCCCTTGGCGCGCGCCCCGGACAGGCGAGAGAGAATGTTCGAGGGGTCCAGACTGCCGCCACTCATCCAGCCGGTGTGCACGCTGGTGAGATAGGCGTTGTCCATGCTGAACGAGGCGAACACGATACCGGGTTGATTCGAGTTGGGGTCCAGCGCGGGCGATCCGGCGTCGGCCGGTTCACCCGTCGGGCCGGCGGGAGGGTCGACCGGGGACGAGGGGCCGGCGTTGTCCGAGCCGCAGCCGGCGCAGGCGATGATGAGGCCGGCAACGAGCGCGCGGAGGCGCGCGGTTCGGTTGAGTAGCACAGACAGGCGATGCATACGCGAGACTTCCCCTCTACATGAGGAATGAGAACCGGGTCATCGCGCCTAAGCGCGCGACCGTTCGCCGCCGGGCCGAGACGGGTGCATCTGAGTTGCTTGGGGAATTACCGTGCCGCTGGGGGCCACGGCTGCGACGAATGGCGACCCTGGTGGCGCCATCTCATAATCAAGGCTCGCAGTGGCAATATGTTACGCGAAGGAGACCGGTGTCAACCCGCGCAATCAACGGACAATTGTTCAGGAATCGGTCATCGCGCACTCAGCTAGCCATGAGGTGATCAGGCTCGAAATGCGCGGCCGTCCCGCGTAATCTCGTGCTTGGCGGCGCTGGTCTCGATCACTACTTTGTGTGCAGGTTTCGGCTTTTCTACGGGGAGTTACCCATGGAACATGCTTCTGTCATCCAGGGCTTTCGGCCCGACCCACGCCGTGGGCGAATGGGTTGGTATCAACTCCGGTCACCCAACCAGTCAGAAATTCAATCGGCGGAGATGCGATGCACCGGAGTACCCTTGCTCCTGCGAGAACACCGGTCGCCGCTGAGCTACGAGGACGAGGGCAGTGATCGAGTCGCGAGGGGCTCGGTCACCCTGGCGTCAGGCACCTGGTGGTTCTCCGAGCTGGTGGTGCCCATGAAGGCCGGCCAGCCGGCGCTCCTCACGATCAGTCGCCACGGGTCCGGTGCCGGCATTGAACCGCGGGAAGCCGCCCTGGTGATTCCGCCGGCCGAAGCCGAAGCACTACTGGTGTTGCTGCAAGGACTCATCGCGCAGGCCAGGTCGGACGGGGCGCTGCGCGACTCTTCACCGGCCGAGTTGTAACTGTCCTCGGCTCCGAGCTGCTCAGCGCTTCGCGCTCAGGGTCAGGCCGAGAGGCCCGGGTAATCGGGGCGGAGCGCGAATGGCCTCCGCCCCAGAGCCATCACCCGGAGCTCATGAGCCTCAGTCTTCGGCCCCGCTACCTGCCGCTGCTGCGTCGGCGTTGACGCTCCCCTCACCTATCGCCGTCAGCTTCTCGTCTGCCGCCTCTTCTTCGGACAGAGTCTGCTCGAGCAGGCCCACCGCGTTCTGGTGGCCGAGGAGTTGCGCGTAGGTCCGGAGGCATCCGTACGCGGCAATCTCGTAGTGCTCCACCCGCTGGGCGGCGGCGATGAGCGCCGCGTCGATCACGGCCTCCTCACCATCCTCCTGCATGATCTCCTTACCTTCCTCGATCAACCCCTCCATCCCCTTGCACCGCTTGCCGCGTGCTGCCTCTCCCAGATCCTTGAAAATGCGCTCGAGTCGGACCACGTGCCCCTTGGTCTCGGCGAGGTGATTGGTAAACGCCTGCTGCAGCTCGGGCGATCCCGCGGCCTTGGCCATCCGCGGCAGGGCCTGCACCAACTGCTTCTCGGCGTGGTACACATCCTTCAGCTCTTCCAGAAATAGAGACTGCAGGGAATCGAGGCTCATGTTCGGCTCCTGTTGGGTGAGACGTGGCTATCAGTACCGGTCTGAGGGCGAGCGCGCCGTGCCCTCACCCGTTGCCGGTTTCTTCATGGGGACTATCGACAGGTTTGGACTCGGGCGAACCGCGCTGCCGCAGATAGATCGACAGCACGACAATCGCCGCGATCGCGAGAAATTCGCTCTGCCAGTTCTGCAGAGACTCCAACCAGAAGCGCGATGAGCCGGCGTACTGGAGCGGCGATAAGACGCCCAAGTCGCCGTGCGCGGCCTGCTCCTGATTGTATTCGGCCGAGCCCGCCACGGCGTGCAGCGCGAAACTGATGAGGAAAATCACCAGGAACGCGAGCGAGAGGGAATACTCATACAGCTTGAGCACCCAGCCTCCGCGGCGCACCGGCCACGGAGCATTCCGCTTGTCGCGGCTGGCTCGTGGATCGCGATCCACCGGCTCTGGCTCGTCCGGTTTCTTCGACTCGGCGGAGCCCTTCTGAAAGAGGAAGCAAGTGAGAAACACGTAGGAGAAGATCTGAATGAACTCGCTTTCCCAGTTCTCCGCCGTCGCCTCCCAGAAGTGGGCGGTGCGCAGGTAGGCAGAGTAGGTCGCTTGGGGTTGGCCATGCTCTCGCTGGTCGGCATTGTACTCATGGTGGCCGACCCAACTCTGCCCACCCCAGAACAGGAGAAAGGCCGAGACGAGGACGATGGACAAACCATTTTCGCGGAGGAGGCGACGCATGGCTGGCCTCAAGGTGCCCTGTGGGCTGATCCAGACTCGGCTGACGACGCCCTCACCATGTGGGATCAGGCTGAGGCGCGACAGCGTGGCTCCGATATTCGCGGGCGGGTCGGCGATTCCGGGCTCGGTTCTCGGGCATGGGCACTCCAGGCACATTCACCGGCTGCCAAGAGTCCTCCCCCGAGAAGGACCGGCCCCCGAGAGATAGTGCGAGCTTCGGGGTGGCAGTAGGGTAGCGGCTTGACGACGTCGTATCTGTGACCCGGATAACACATCGGTAGGAACCCAAGTCCCTGCGGCGCCGTGAGGAGGATCGGTACCGTGAGCCTTCTCACCGCATCGGGTCGCCACGTTCGCTAGTACTGATGAGTACTGAGCGCTGGCTCCTACGCGTCGCTGTGACCTCGCACCTACGAGAGCGGCGCAGGTTGCTACCGCTGGATCTCAAGCGCGCTGACTAGGGGTGGCAAAGGCGAGGGGGCGGCCGTGGACGACCTGTCCTACGAAGTGCTCTCGTGGGTATCCGCCGGCAACGCCGTATTCCGGCCCCGGGAGGCCACCCGGGACTCAGAGGAGGATTTTCAGGGACTGATCTCCATTCTTCACCGGCTCCGGGAGCAGGGGCTTCTCTCATACCTGAACGGACACGTCACTCAGACCGGCTCCGGGATCTACCTCATGGTCGGGCCGGTCTTCCTTACCCCGGCCGGCGCGGCGGCGCTGGAGCGGGATCGTCGCTCAGGGGAGCGCCCTCCACGGCGGGGCGACCCCCTCCCGTGGCGACTATAGCAAATGGTATTATCGCCCTTCGGTATCATCGCCCTTCCAAAACCTCGCTGAGGGATCGGCGAGGCCTTCCGCACAGGAGACGCTCATGGAAATGGACACGCTGGAGAAGTTGTACGTGGACGAGCTCAAAGACCTGTGGAGCGCCGAAAAGCAGATTCTCAAGGCGTTGCCCAAGATGACCAAGGCAGCGTCGGCCAGGTCGCTCAAGCAGGGCTTTCGGGCCCACGAGCGCCAGACCCGAGAGCACGTGCGCCGCCTGGAGCGGATACTCAAGTCCCTCGACGTCAGCCCTCGCGGCAAGAAGTGCGTGGGCATGGAAGGCCTCCTGAAGGAGGGGTCGGAGCTGATCAAGGAGCGGCCCGAGGCCGATGTGCTGGACGCGGGACTGATCGCCGCCGCGCAACACGTGGAGCACTATGAAATGGCGGGCTATGGCACGGTCCGGACCTGGGCGAAGGTACTCGGCCGTGGGGATCACGCCCGGATCCTTCAGGAGACGCTCAATGAGGAGGGCGACACCGACAAGGCGTTGACCAAGCTGGCCGAGACCATCAACGTCGAGGCCGAGAACGCGGACTAGGGCCGTTCATCACAGCATGAGAGGCCAAGGGGGGGCTATGCTGGGCGCCCCGTAGTGCTCGAGCCTCCTGCAGGTGCAGGTACTACCCGGCGGGGCCGGCCAAGCCGGCCTCCACTTCTATCAGCTTCTATCAGCGAGTATCCCCCGTGATCACGCGATTCGACAAGCTCCAAACCGAGCTCCCGCACCCAGAAAATCCCTCGCCCAACTCCGCCGCAGCCGTGCAGGAACTCCTGGGCGGCAAGTTCGGCGAGATGTCCACCTTCATGAACTACACCTTCCAGTCCTTTAACTTCCGGGGCCGGAATGAGATGCGGCCCTTCTACGACCTGATCGCCAACATCGCCGCGGAGGAGTTCGGGCACATCGAGCTGGTGTCTTACGCCATCAACCTCCTGTTGACGGGGACGACGGAACGAGGCGACGATCCGGCGGCGACCCCGCTGGCCACCGCGGCGGATGCGCGGAACACGTATCACTTCCTTGCCAGCGGTCAGCAGGCGCTGCCCATGGACTCCCAAGGGAACTTCTGGACCGGCGCGAACGTGTTCTCCAGTGGCAATCTGAAGCTCGATCTGCTGCACAATTTCTTCCTCGAGTGCGGCGCGCGAGCCTCGAAGATCCGGGTCTACGAGACGGTCGACGATCCGACCGCCCGTGCCTGCGTGGGCTTCCTGCTGGTCCGCGGGGGGGTGCATATCGTGGCCTACGCCAAGGCGCTGGAGAAGCTCTCCGGGGTGGATGTCGGCAAGCTGCTCCCCATCCCCGATATCAGTAACAAGCGGTTCCCCGAGGCGGCCAAGCACGAGGCTCGCGGCCTGCACCGCAAGCTCTACCAGTTCAGCCCCCAGGACTATCCCCGCGCGGGCGAGATCTGGAACGGACCCCATCCGGAAGACGGCAGCAGTCTCGAACTCGAGATCGGCGCGCCCGAGGGGTTCGATCCCCCCGACCTCGAGGCGGAGCCACAGCTCACGGCTCCGGTGGGGCCCGACATCGATCCGGAAATGTTCCAGGACATCGCCGCGCGGCTGTTTCCCGAGGATCAGAAGCGGAAGAAGAGCCCCAAGCGAAAGGTCCGCGCAGGGATTTGAGTAGAAAACCCCGCCGGGGTCCATCACCCGGCGTGGTTTGCGGCGGCGAGTGGCAGACGTTTCTAGGGCGACACCGACCCTTGTGACAGTGCCTCCCGCACCTTGCCGATGAGCCCTTCGACGGTGAAGGGCTTTTCGATTATGAGGCCCAGGGATCCGTGATCGCCGACCCGGATAATGGCCTCCTCGGAGTATCCGGACATGAGCAGCATCGGCAGCGTTGCCCGGACGGCCTGCAGGCGCTCCCGGAGCTCCACGCCGCTCATCTCCGGCATCACCATGTCCGAGATCACCAGATCAATCGCAAGCGCCGAATCGGCCACCGCCGCCAGGGCTTCTTTCCCGGTTCGCGCCTCTAGAATTTCAAAGCCGTGTCGCTCGAGCACGCGCCGCACATTGCTGCGCACCGCGACGTCGTCCTCGACAACGAGGATGGTCCCGCCGGTGATGTGGTCCCCCAGGTCCGATTGGCCCTCGTGAACCCTGTCCTGGTCCTGGGGCCCGGTGTAGCGGGGGAAGTAGACCTTGAAGCTGGTTCCCTTGCCTACCTCGCTGTAGACCCAGATGTGTCCACCGCTCTGCTCCACGATGCCGTACACGGTCGCCAGTCCGAGCCCGGTGCCATGGCCCACAGCCTTGGTGGTGAAGAACGGCTCGAAAATGCGCGCCTGAGTCATGGCGTCCATTCCGCAGCCGGTGTCGGACACCGTCAGGGCGACGTGGGCGCCTGGCTGTGCCTTCAGGTG
>JACCRH010000189.1 GCA_013813675.1 Gemmatimonadales bacterium | reverse complement strand
CTGGCTGCGCCATATCCCCAGCAGCAACCGGTTCGGAGGACTCTTCCTCCGGAGTGGAATGGCCCAGTCGGAGGGATACATCTCCGGCGCTCTCCGCGCGGACCTGGTGGGCCAGGAGGGGGTCGCCGTCACCGATCTCCGGCCGGCGGGCACCGCGACGATCGCCGGCGAGCGGGTGGACGTGGTCACCGAAGGCGAATACGTGAGTCAGGGCAGCGCGGTGCGGGTGCTGCGGAGCGAGGGGTACCGTCACGTCGTGCGCGCGTTGGCATAGCCGACTTTCAACCAGGGGACTCCGTGGACGACTCGATGGTCAGTCTGGGTATGGTGCTGGCGCTGGTGTTCATCGGCGTCATCGCGTTCGTGATCTTTTTCCAGTTCATTCCGTTCGGGCTCTGGCTCACGGCCCTCTTCTCCGGGGTCCGGGTCTCCTTTCTCACCCTCTTCGGGATGCGCTTCCGGCGGGTGGATCCCCGGGCCATCGTGCTGCCGCTGATCAGCGGGCACAAGGCGGGCATCAAGCTCGACGTCAACGAGCTGGAGGGACACTTCCTGGCCGGCGGCAACGTGAACCGCGTCGTGAACGCGCTCATCTCAGCGGACAAGGCCGGGATCGCGCTCGCCTACAAGCAGGCGACGGCGATCGACCTGGCGGGCCGCGACGTGTTCGAGGCGGTGCAGGTGAGTGTCAATCCGAAGGTCATCACCACGCCAAAGGTGGCGGCGATGGCCAAGGACGGCATCCAGCTCCTGGCGCTGGCCCGGATCACGGTGCGGGCCAACATCAACCGGCTGGTGGGTGGGGCGGGCGAGGAAACGATTCTGGCCCGGGTGGGCGAGGGAATCGTGAGCACCATCGGCTCGGCGGAGTCGCACAAGAAGGTGCTGGAGAATCCCGACATGATCTCCAAGACCGTGCTCGCCAAGGGGCTCGACGCCGGGACCGCGTTCGAGATCCTCTCGATCGACATCGCCGACGTCGACGTGGGCAAGAACATCGGCGCCGAGCTGCAGACCGATCAGGCGGAGGCGGACAAGCGGATCGCCCAGGCCAAGGCGGAAGAGCGCCGGGCACTCGCGGTGGCGATGGAGCAGGAGTACAAGGCGGAGGCGCAGAAGCAGCGCGCCTCGGTGATCGCCGCGGAAGCGCAGATTCCGCTGGCGATGGCTGAGGCGTTTCGGAGCGGAAACCTCGGGATCATGGACTACCAGCGGTATCGGAACGTCGAGGCCGACACCATTATGCGCCGGGCCATCGCGGGCCAGAGCGACGCGACTCCGTCGCCGGGAACCTGACCGTGGACTTCGGCGGGATGGTGGTGCTGGGCATCGTCTGGCTGCTGTTCAGCCTGCTGGGCCGGAGCCGAGGCGACGCGAGGCCCCGGCCGCGCACCGCACCCCAACTGCCCCAGTCGCGGCCGGTTTCACCGGAGGGCCGCGACCTGTCCGGAGGCGATGCGACCCAGCGCGAGGGGAGCCGGCTGGAGCAGTTCCTGCGGGAGCTGGAGCGGAATCTCGACTCGGCGGGATCGGCGCAGCGGATGCCCCCCGCGAGGGTGCCGGTGCCACCGCTTCCCGATGACGAGGATGTGGAAGACCGCGAGTCGCTGGAGGAGCCGGAGCGGGTGGTGAGCCTGGAGACCGAGATCAAGCGGCCGGCCCGAGTGCGGTACGATCAGGACTCGGGCGCGGAGGCGCTGGTGCAGCGGCGGATCGCGGCCGCGGAGGCGCGCAGCGGCGCGCTCAGCAAGGCCGATCACCGGACGTTCGACGCGCGCATCCGGGAGGAGCCGGCCGATCACACGGCGGTCCGACGGTACCCGCTGGCCCAATTGCGGGAGGCGATCGTCTGGCGGGAGATCCTGGGGCCGCCGGTGTCGGAGCGGGATACTTAGCGAACAATCGGGGTCAGCGATATCATTGATGTCGATGCCCATCACTCCTTACCCCATCCGGATTCACCTCACCCGGATCATGCTCCAGTACTGCGCGCTGACTGCGGGCGTGTGGGCTTGCTCGCCCACCAGTCCCATACCCGACGACATCACCCTACCTCCCCTTTCGCCTGCCTGCGCTTCGGCGACCCGTCGCATCGGGGTGGGGAACCTCGCACAACTCACTGCCGCCCTCGCTGCCGTGCGGCCGGGAGACTGCATCCGCGTTGCTGCTGGCAGCTACGCGTTCGGCGCTTCGAGGTGGACCCGCTCGGGCACCGAGGCGGAGCGCATCCTGCTTGAGGGTGCCGGACCCTCGACCGTTTTCACGCTCGGTGGAAGTGGCGGGATTTACCTCCAAGCGAGCTATTGGACGATCCGCCGTCTCCGCCTGACCGACGGATTCTTCGGCTTGCAGACCGAGGGGGCGGCCTACGTGGAGCTGGACAGCCTCGAGATCGACCATCTGAATCAGACGGCGGTCAATCTCTTCTACGGCACCAATCACACGACGGTCCGGCGCTCGAAGATCCACCACACCGGCCAGGGTACTGCCCGGTACGGCGAAGGAGTTTACATCGGAGGCAACGCCGCTCTCGGCAGCTCGGCGGCGGACGATGCAGCCGACGACAATAGCGTGCTCGATAACCAGTTCGGCCCGAGTATCACTGCCGAGGCCATCGACATCTCGCGCGGCGCAGACCGGGTCACCGCGGCCGGCAATACTATGGACGGAACCGGCACCGTCTCTGAGAGTGGCTTCACCAACTCGCTGGTCGGGGTCCGCGGGGTGGACCATCAGATCACCGACAATGTCCTCATCAAGGGCGCGCCAAACGGCATCGATGTGTATGAGGGCTCGGCCACCTTCCGGCGGAACCAGGTCAGCCTCGAGAGCGAGGGGGTCGGCATTCGCGTCGCCGAAGGGGCGATCACAGTGTACTGCGACAATGTGGTCACCAACATCTCGTCGGGCGGGGCCGCCTACAATGTTCCCTGCACTCCTTAGTTGATTCGGCAGTCGCTTCAAGGCAGCGGTCGGGAGCGGCGGATGCGGTCTTTCCTTCTCGCGGTCTCGGTCCTGTGCGTGACCATCGTCGTCAGCTGGCTCTCCACCCGGGGCGGCGTCTCGTACATCAATCTGGACAATTTCTTACGCGAACCCCTCCGGTTCTCTATGTTGCTGGTTATGCCGGCGCTGGTCGCCGCTGGGTGTCTCATGGCCGCGACGCTCCCCCGGGTAATAACCGTCAACCTGGCGGTCGGCATCTGTTTGATCGGTCTTCTGGACACGGGCGCGCGCCTCCTCGCGCCGAAGGCGCCGGCAGTACGCGGCGAACCCGAGGCGCTGGGGGGCTCCGCGTTCTACCTGCCCGATCCGACGCTCGGATACGTCATGGCACCGGGTACCGTCGCCCGTCATCGGCGCACTATCGGCGGCACGCAGATCTACGACGTTATCTATCGGACCGATGATCGGGGCCGCCGCGACACGCCGGCGGGCGCCGGACCCCTCCGGACATCCTTCGTGCTCTGGTTCGGAGACTCGAACGTGTTCGGGGAAGGGGTGTCCCAGACCGAGACCCTCCCCTACTACACCAGCGAGTCGGCGCCGGACTATCGCTCCTACAACTACGGAGTCTCCGGGTACGGCCCGTCGAATGTCCTCGCCCTGGCGCGGCGCGGCGGTTTCCGAGGGGAGGTGACGGAGCGGGAGGGCTACGCCGTCGTCTTCCTGATTCCCGCGCACGTCGCTCGTGTTGTCGGCTCGAGCACGGTGAGCACCGGCTGGGGACGCCATTTCCCGTACTACGTGGAGGGTCCCCGCGGGGAGGTTCTGCGCGCCGGCGATTTCGTGCATGGTCGTCCGTTCCTCACGCTGGGTTACTCTCTCTGGGCCCGATCGGGCTTGGCCGAGTACCTGGGTGTCGACCTTCCGATCCGATACACCGAGGACGACTACCGGCTCACCGCCAAAGTGCTGAAGGAGGCAAGCCGCCTGCTCGCCCAGCAACTCGATCTCCGGGGGTTCGTAGTGATCCTGAGCCAGGCATACAACGACGCCCAGCGCCGGGTGATCGAGGGCGTCCGCGAGGCGCTCGCGGAGGAGGGTGTGCCCTACCTCGACTACACCGGCTTGTTCGACACGGGCGATGTCCGCTACCGGCTCGCCGAGCTCGACTTTCACAACTCCGCCGCAGCCAACCGGGTCATCGCGGAATGGCTCGTGGCCGACCTCCTCCACGCTCGGTGACGCCGAGTGGCTGACCGGATTTCCTTCTCACCGCTCCGAGAAGCGCGGTCGCCGGCGCCGGAGGAAGGACGGCAACCGGTGAACTCCGCCCATCGCCGTTGGGTCAGCGGCCCGGCTGCCATTGCGCGTGAGCGGCGGCTGACTGTCGCCGCCGGTGTCGTCGCGTTCGGCGTCGCGGTCCCGGTGGTCTACGACTCCTTCCGAATCGCCCTGCGCCGCCTGCTCGCCGGCGAGTACCTCGCGGCGCTTGGCGATCTGTGCGTGGTGCCGCTCGCCGGCCTGCTCGCCTATGGCTGCGTGGTCTATCTTCTGGCGCGCATCGGACATCTGGCGCGCCTGCGCGCCGCCGCATATGCGGGGGCGGCAGGCCCTCTCGCTGGCGACGAACCAGACGACGACTGGTCGCTGGTCGCGCTGGTGCCCTCGTACCGCGAGGATCCGCAGGTTGTCCTGCGGACACTACTCTCGGCGGCGCTTCAGCCCCACCCCAGAAGAAGCGTCGTGCTGCTGATTGACGACCCCATCCACTCCGGCTCGGCATCTGCCTCTTTGGAGGAGACTCGAGCACTCCCGGACCAGGTGCGGGAGATGCTGCGTCCGATGCGCGAGCACTACGAGTTGGCCGTGCAGCGGTTCGACCAGCGGGTCCAGGCCGGCGATCTCGACCTCGCCGCCGAAGCGCGACAGGTAGCGGATCTATGCCTGCAGGCCGCCGACTGGTTCGAGGTGCAAAGCGACCAGGACTCCCAACGGGACCTGGCCTCTCTGTTCTTCGCCGACCTGACCTTCCGCCTGCCGGCTTCCAAGTGGCGCGGCGAGGCGCGGCGATGGGCCGAACCGGCCCTGGGACCGGGCGTCCCGCTCTCCGCCGACCATCTCCGCCTGGCATACCAGGAGTTGCTCAGCGTCTTCCGAGTCCAGATCAGCAGCTTCGAGCGCAAGCGCTTCGCGAACCTCTCCCACGCAGTGAACAAGGCGATGAACATCAATGCCTATCTCGCCTTGCTCGGCGGCAGCTATCGCCTCGAGTCGGGCGCGGCCGGCTTACTGCTGTCGCGGTGCCCCGCCGCCGACGCCGACCTCGTCGTCCCCGACGCCGATTTCGTGCTCATCCTCGACGCCGATACGATCATCTCCCCAGATTACACGCAGACGTTGATCCGCCGGTTCCGCGGCGCGGTGGGCGAGCGGCTCGCCGTCGTTCAGAGTCCTTACAGCACCTTCCCCGGGGACCGGGGCGTCCTCCAGCGTGTCGCCGGCGCCCAGACCGACATCCAGTACCTCATTCATCAGGGCCTCACGTATTACGATGCCACCTACTGGGTGGGAGCCAACGCCCTGGTGCGCGTGGCCGCCTTGCGGGAGCTGGCGGTGAGAGAGGTCGAGCGCGGGTTCGACATTGTCAAGTTCCTCCGGGACCGCACGCTCATCGAGGATACCGAGTCCACCATCGCCCTGGTGTCCAAAGGCTGGCGGCTGTTCAATCACCCGGAACGCCTGGCGTTCAGCATGACGCCGCCCGATTTCGGGTCGCTGCTGGTTCAGCGTCGGCGGTGGGCCACCGGCGGCGTGCAGCTCGTCCCCAACCTACTCGCCTATCTGCGACAACGGGGGCGCATCACCAGGCGGCTTCCGGAGGGCTTCATGCGGTTGCACTACCTCATCTCGCTGGGGCCGGTCAGCATGGCCCTGCTGGTGACCCTCGGCGCTTCGTGGGACAAGGAGTTGCGGACTATCGGTCTGCTCGGCGTCGGCCTGGTCTATTACGCGATGTACGCGCGCGACCTCCACCTGGTCGGGTACCGCGGGCACGACATTCTCCGGGTCATCGCACTCAACCTCGTTCTGATTCCAGTCAACATCGCCGGCATGTTGTCGTCGCTCTGGCACGGCATCTCGGGCGGCAAGCCCCGATTCCGCCGCACGCCGAAGATCGATGATCGCACCCGCGTCCCCGCCGGATACCTCCTGGCCGAGTTCACGCTTCTGGCGCTGTGGTCCGCGCAGGTTGTGGTCAGTCTGGCACGAGGGGACAACATGGTCGGCGCCTTCATGCTGGTCCATGCCGTGCTCATCGGGTACGCGATCAGCGCCTTCATCGGATACCGCAACAGCGTCGTCGACATCGTCGCAGCGGCGCGCGGTGATAGCGGTGAGGATCCACCAGGCGAGAGGTGGATGGGACGCGCGTCCACCAGGCAGCCGCCGAAGAGCTGAAGTGGGATCTCGACGACCGCGGAGTCCGTCGGGCGGCCGCTGAGCCAGTGGAGGATGTGGTGCCCGAGGCAACCACGCGATTGGGGAACAACCATGCATTGCGCTCCGATCACCGGGGAAGGGGTATGTAGCCCGGCCTTCGGTGGCCCCGTAGGCGGCGCGCGGTGTATCTTACGCGCGCCCGAGTGGCGGAACGGCAGACGCAGTGGACTCAAAATCCACCGGGGGCAACCCCGTGCGAGTTCGAATCTCGCCTCGGGCATAGGCGCAAAGCTTCTCCACCAGAAAGTCACCGAAAGCTGGACAGGTGGCTTCGCCGCGCCAGGAATCGTGACGCTCTTGACTCCCACCCTGCTTAAGAAGCTCAGCGCACTGCTTCGGGACACGGCAGTCGCCGTCGGCCTCTCCTTGGCTCTACTCCTGGTGCTCGAAGTCGTGGTGCGGATGCTCTGGCCCCAGGTGCTCACCGGACGCTCCTTGAG
>JACCRH010000146.1 GCA_013813675.1 Gemmatimonadales bacterium | reverse complement strand
ATCGCCTTCTTGGCCTTGGTGACCACCGCCTTCTGGCCGGTGACGGCGCTCAGCTCCTCGACCGCGGCCTCGAGCTGCTTGGGGTTCTTGTTGGCGTCGCCCATGCCGACGTTGAGGATGATCTTTTCCATCCGCGGCACCTGATGCGGGTTGGTGAGACCAAACTCCTTGGCCAGCTTGGCGCGGACCGTGTCCTGATAGAACGCCTGCAGCCGGGGCGCGCCTTCGCGGGCCTTGGGCTCGTGGTCCACCGCGGCGGCGGCCCCGCCCTTTTCCTTGGCCTTGCCGCCACCCTTGCCGCCCTTGGGCGCGCCCTCAGGGGTCTTCGGGGCCTTGGGCGCCTTCTCCTTGGTGTCCGCCATCGTCACCGGCTCCTGGGAATCGGCTGGTCCGACTTTACCGCGATCCGCTCGACCGTGCCGTCGGTATCGATCCGGCGGCGCACCCGGGTCGGCTCACCGCTCGAGGGGTCGAGCAACATCGCCTTCGAGTGATGGATCGACGCCTCGCGCTCCACGATCCCGCCCTCGGTGGTGGGAGTGGCGCGGAGGTGTCGCTTCACCAGATTGACACCCTGGATCTTGATCCGGCCGGTCTTGGGAAAGACCTGCAGCACCTTGCCTTGCTTTCCCTTGTCGTCGCCCGAAATCACCTGGACCGTATCGCCCTTGGTGATGTGCAGCCGCTGCCGCACCGGCGGCTGGCGGCGGATCCGCTTGGCTTTCTTGTACACGAGCGGCTTCATGCTACAGCACCTCCGGCGCGAGCGACACGATCTTCATGTAGCGCTTCTCGCGCAGCTCGCGCGCGACCGGCCCGAAGATGCGGGTGGCCCGCGGCTCTCCGGCGTCGTTGATGAGTACCGCGGCGTTCTCGTCGAAGCGGATGTAGGAGCCGTCCTTGCGGCGGGTCTCCTTGGCCGTGCGGACGATGACCGCCTTGGCCACGTCGCCCTTCTTCACCTGCCCCGTCGGGATGGCGTCCTTGATGGCCACCACCACGGTGTCGCCCAGGCCCGCGTACCGGCGCTTGCTGCCGCCCAGCACCCGGATCACCAGCGCCTTGCGGGCACCGGAGTTGTCGGCGATGCGGAGAATCGATTCCTGTTGCACCATGGCTACTTGGCCCTTTCGACGACTTCCGTCACCCGCCACCGCACCGTCTTGGCCAGGGGGCGCGTCTCCATCAGCCGGACCGTGTCGCCCGTCTTGGCGGCCGCGTCAGCCTCGAGGTTCCGCGCTTTCACCTTCTTGGTGCGGGTGACCTGCTTGCCGTAGACCGGGTGGGCGTAGCGCCGCACCAGGACCACGGTGACCGTCTTGTCCATCTTGTCGCTGGTCACGGTGCCGGTGCGGACCTTCCGCCGGGTGCGCGCCTGGTTCGCCGGTTCAGCCATTGGCTTCTTTCTCCCGCAGGATCGTATGCATCCGGGCGATGTCGCGCCGGAGGTCCCGGAAGCGCATCGGGTTCTCGATCGACTCGGTGGCCGCGCGGAAGCGCAGGTTGAACCGCTCCCGGGTCAGCTCGTCGATCCGGGCCTTCAGGTCTTCGACCGACATCTCCCTGATCTCGTTCGGCTTCACGGCTCAGGTCTCCTCGCGTTTCACGAAGCGGGTCCGGACCGGCAGCTTGGCGGAAGCCAGGGCCAGCGCCTTCTTGGCCAGATCCTCGGGGATGCCTTCGATCTCGAACATCACCCGGCCCGGCTTCACCACGGCCACCCAACCCTCAGGGTTGCCCTTACCCTTGCCCATCCGCGTCTCGGCCGGCTTCTTGGTGATCGGCTTGTCCGGAAAGATCCGGATCCACACCTTGCCGCCGCGCTTCATCTCCCGGGTCATGGCGACGCGCGAGGCCTCGATCTGCCGGTTGGTGACCCAGCCCGGGTCCAGGCTCATGAGCCCGAACTCGCCGAAAGCCACCGTATTGCCCCGGGCGGCGATACCCTTGGTCCGGCCCTTGAACGTCTTGCGGAACTTGATCCGTTTGGGTGCCAGCATCAGGCTCAGGCCCCCGTGCTGTAGGTGCGGCCGGAGACGTCTTCGATCACCTCGCCCTTGAAGATCCACACCTTGATGCCGATGGTGCCGTAGGTGGTCTTGGCGGTGCTGGTGGCGTAGTCGATGTCGGCCCGCAGGGTGTGCAGCGGCACCCGGCCCTCGTG
>JACCRH010000104.1 GCA_013813675.1 Gemmatimonadales bacterium | reverse complement strand
GGGAAAGAATACGGCACCGGCTCCAGTCGTGACTGGGCCGCCAAGGGGCCCTCCCTGCTCGGCGTGAAGGCGGTGATCGCCGAGAGCTACGAGCGGATTCATCGGAGCAATCTGGTCGGCATGGGAGTCCTCCCGCTGGCCTACGAGCCGGGCAGCGATCGGGTGAAACTCGGACTCTCCGGCCGGGAGAGCTTCTCGATCTCCGGCATCGCGGCCGGCCTTACCCCGGGCGGCCGGGTCACGGTGACGGCGCGAGATGAGAGCGGCAAGGAGACCGTGTTCCCCGCGGTCGTCCGGCTCAACTCGGCCGTCGAGCTGGACTACTACCGGCACGGAGGGATCCTACAGCGGGTGCTGCGGCAGTTCCTCGCGGCGTAGGCGGTACGGCGGCATGGCAGTACGGCGGTACGGCAGACCGACCCCAGCTTGTCATCCCGAGCGGAGCGAGGGATCGGCTCGCGCATGAGTATGAGCATCGAGTGACCGTCATCGCGGGTCACTCTCGCGACTGGCCGATCCCTCGCTCCGCTCGGGATGACGGAGCCACAGAGATCCGCAAAAACCCTTAAAAACCTTACCGGTCCGCCGAATCGCCGTACCGCCTATGCCCTCGTCCTCAAGGAGCCACGTTTCCACCCCATGCCCGACCCCTTCCTCCGCTCCCTCTGCCTCCTTCTCTCCGCGCTCTGCTTCGTTGCCGCTCCGGTCCCGGCTCAACGGACCGCCAAGCCTCCGCTGCACGCCAAGCACTGGGTTGCCATCACGGGCAAGCCGCTCGCCGCGACCGCGGGAGCGCTCATCTTCGCCAGGGGCGGGAACGCCGTGGATGCGTCCTGCGCCATGCTGGGGGCCGTCAGCACGATGTGGGACGTGCTGTCGTGGGGAGGGGAGACCCAGGCGCTCATCTATCACCCCCTGCGCCGAAAGGTGATCGGCATCAACGCGCTCGGGGTCGCTCCCCGGGGCGCCACGGCCGAGTTCTATCGTTCCCGCGGGTATCGCCACCCGCCGGAGTACGGCCCGCTCGCGGCGGTGACGCCGGGTACCCCAGGCGGCCTCATGACGATGCTGGCCGAGTTCGGGACCCTCTCCTTGGCCGAGGTACTCGCGCCGGCGATCCAGTTGGCGGACGGCTATCCCATCGAGGCACAGACGGCCGACGCGATCGAGCGCGAGAAGGAGCAGATCAAGCAGTGGCGCTACTCGCCGCCGGTCTACCTCCCGCGGCGCGGCGAGTCGAGGGAAGCGCCCGAGGCCGGCGAGATCTTCGTGCAGCGCGACCTCGCCGTCACGCTCCGCAAGCTGGTCGAGGCGGAACGCGCCGCACTTCGCGCCGGCCGAGGCCGCAAACAGGCGATCTACGCCGCCTACGCTCGCTTCTACCGAGGAGACATCGCCCGCGAGCTGGTTCGCGGAGTGAGGGAACAGGGCGGCTTGATCACCGTGGAGGACCTCGCCGGCTGGAAGGTTCGGATCGAAGAGCCGCTGAGCACCACGTACAAGGGCATCACCGTCTTCAAGCTCCCCATCTGGCAGCAGGGGCCGGTCATGCTCCAGGCGCTCAACATCCTGGAGAACGCAGACCTCGTGGGCATGGGCTACAACTCGCCCGAATACATCCACGCACTGTACCAGGCGATGAACCTGGCCTACGCCGATCGCGACTTCTACTACGGAGACCCCTAGTTCCCCCCGGCCGAACCCGTGCGGGGCCTGCTCTCGAAGGCGTACGCGAAGGCGCGGTTCGCCCGGATCGACTGGACTCGGAACGATCCGGCTGTGAAGCCGGGCGATCCCTATCCCTTTCAGGGGGGAGCCAATCCGTTCGCTGACCTGCTCGCCGGGTGGTCGGTCGTCCCCGCTCCCGATTCTCTGGAGCGGAGCGGCGGGCAGGACCGCCGCGCAACCCACTCACCCCCACAGGTGTCCGACTCGGCGTTCCACGCACAGTTCCGGGCAGGCACCACCTCTATCCAGGCCGCCGACAGCGCCGGCTGGGTAGTGTCGAT
This sequence comes from Gemmatimonadales bacterium, assembly GCA_013813675.1. GTDB lineage: Bacteria > Gemmatimonadota > Gemmatimonadetes > Gemmatimonadales > GWC2-71-9 > CAVVWJ01. The sequence continues at coordinate 1,008 of JACCRH010000104.1, read as the reverse complement.
CACACCCAGCGGGGGATGGGTGCCGGCGGTGATCGCGGGGCGCACCGGCATCGGGTTGAGTCAGCGGGCGCAGAGCTTCGTCACCCGTCCGGAGGATGGCCCCTACAACGTGATCGAGCCCGGCAAGCGCCCGCGCGTCACGCTTACGCCGACGCTCGCGCTCAAGGGCGGACTGCCGTTTCTCTCCTTCGCGGTTCAGGGGGGTGACTCGCAAGACCAGAACCTGCTGCAGTTCTTTCTGAACATCGTCGAGTTCGGGATGACCCCGCAGCAGGCCGCCGAGGCGGCCAACATCAACAGCGAGCAGATGCGATCGTCGTTCGGTGCGCACGAGGCCCGTCCGGGGCACCTCCTGCTCGCGTCGTCCACGCCCGACAGCGTGCGAGGCCGGCTCAAGAGGATGGGCTACGCGCTGGAATTCGAGGAGCGCACCTCGGGTCCCATCAACGCCGTTCTGTTCGACCGCGATCATGGCACGATGTGGGGAGCGTCCAGTCACCACGGGGAGGATTACGGCGTGGCGTGGTAGGCGGACCGGCGGACCGGCGGACGGGTGGACGGGCGGACGGGCGGACGGGCGGACCGCGTTTAACCTGTCATCCCGATCGAAGTGAGGGATCTTCTCCGCGGTGATCGACACCGTGAAGAAGGTCCCCCACTCGCGTCCGCTCGCTCGATGAGGGCCATCGCGGTGGACCCGGGCGCGCTGCCGAAGCGGGGTCCCGACCAGCTCGCCGGGGCGAGGCGCGAGGCTCCAGATTCGATTCCCCTAGCCGGATCGAATCATGCCGCTCGCGTGCGGGCCGGTGGCGACGCCTCTGGCGATTAGCCACAAAGCCAGCGGCACTTCGAACGCCAGCATCGGGAGCCACATGAGTGACGCGATCGGGCCGTGGAGCCATCCCGCGAGCCGCATTCGAGCCGTCAGTTAGCCACGGCGTCACCCGTCCCGCGTTGCGAGCCCGCAGGGCCGGGGCCGGCGCGCGAGGCCGAGGCGCCGTTGCAGGT
>JACCRH010000074.1 GCA_013813675.1 Gemmatimonadales bacterium | reverse complement strand
CTCGGCGTGAAGAACCAGCTCGACGCGTCCAGCGGCGGTCTCGGGCTCCAGATCCCGCCCGACCTCCTGAGCGAGGCGTCGTTGGTGACCAACGGCTTCTCCGCCCGCTTCGGACAGGCGCTCTCCGGCCTGGTGAACGTGGTCACCCGGGAGCCGGGCGAGCGCTGGGAAGGCCGGGCCGCGTACGAGGGAGACCGCCCCTTCGGCGGTGGGCTCGACCGTGGTCTGGACCGGCTCGCCGTCCGGGCCGGAGGTCCGCTGTCCGGCCGCTTCGGCATGGTCGTGGCGCTCGACCTGTCGGGCCGCGTGGATGCCGATCCGGTGAGCGCGCCGGCGCCCACCGATCCGCGGGATCCACGTGCGGTGGTGCCGTACCCGCTGCCGCACAACAGCGGGGAGCAGTGGACCGGCGCGGCCAAGATGGTGGTGCCGATCACCGGACGCGCCACCTTCCGGGCCCTCGGCCTGCACTCGGAAGATCAGCGGCTGCTCTACGATCCGGCCTACAAGTACGATCCGGAGTTCGGCCCGGCGCAGCGGCTGCGGGGCGACCTGGTCAGCGGGCACGTCCAGTACATCAGCGATCCCCGCGGGGGGTTGCCGCTGGTGCTCGACCTGCGTGTCGGACGATACGTTCGCGAATTCCTGCGCGGCGAGCTGGTGGAGCAGCCGGACTACGCCCTGGGCGCGCTCACCGGATCCCGGTTCCGCTTCGTCGGCGAGGACCTGGCTCGCTCGCAGACCACCTCCACCGCGCCGATCCCGGGCCTGGAATACCCCGACGCCAGTGTCCGCACACCCTGGGGCGTCCCCGCGTTCTTTCAGGGGCAAGGCTCGCGCGGCGAGCTGGCGTGGAACCGGTTCGGCGAGACCCGGTTTCAGCTCGACGGGACCATCGGCGGGATGACGGGACTGGATCTCTACGCGGGTGGCGAGTACGTCGCGCAGCAGGTGCGCACCTTCCAGCGCGCCCTCGGCTTTCTGGCGGTGGGCGACACCGTGCCGGCCGCGGCCATTTCGGCCTTCTCGCCGCGCAGCGCCGCGGCGTATGCCGAGGGTCAGCTGCGGATCGAGGACGTCGCCGTCACGGCCGGCGTTCGCTACGACCGATTCGACGCGGGCAGCAGCCTGCCGGGCGAAGCCCGCGGCGCGCAGAGCGCGGTGAGCCCGCGATTCGCCGTCAGCACGGTGCTGAGCGGCGCGACCGTGGTGGTGAGCTACGGACGGTTCAGCCAGGCCCCAGACTATCAGTTTCTGGTGGACGCCGCCTTCGACGACACCACCCGTACGGGGCGGTTCCGCCGGGGGAACCCAAATCTGGGGTTCGAGAAGGCCAGCCAGTACGAGCTGAGCTTGCGGGTACGGCCCAAGGATGAACTGACGCTCCGGGTGGGCGCCTACGTCAAGCGGCTCACCGGACTGGTGGCCTCGGTGCCGCTCGGCGTGAATCCGGACTCGACGATCTTCGGCAACTCCGACGCCGGGACGGTCCGAGGCGCCGAGGTGTTGCTCGAGAGGGAGCTGCGCGGTGGCGTGGGTTTCCGCCTGGCCTACACCCTGCAGAAAGCGGAAGCCACGGCCACCGACCCCTTCCTGCTCAACCGGCTCACCGTAGTCGACCCGATCACCGGCGACACCACCCGGCCGGCGCGGGCGGAGTTTCCCCTCGACTTCGACCAGCGGCACACCCTCACGGCGGTCACTCGAGGTAAGGTGGCTGACCGGGCCGGGCCGGCCCTGGGCGGCGTGCGCCCGCTGGCCGGGCTGGAGGGAGCGGTGATCCTGCGGCTCGCCTCCGGCCTTCCCTTCTCCATGAGCGACAGCACCGGCGACAGCCTGGTGGGTCTGCCCAACGGCTCCCGCTTGCCCAACACGTCATCGCTGGATCTGCTGATCCGGCGCTCCGTCAGGCTGGGCGGCGCCACCGGCGGCATCTACCTGGACATCCGCAACCTGCTCGGCCGGCGCAACATCGTCGCCGTTCGGCGCGATACCGGCTTGCCTCGGCCCGACGACGCCGCGATCCAGCGGACGGCGGAGGCGGCGTACGCGGCGAACCCCGAGCCGATCCCCTACGAATCGGCCCGATACCGGGCGGCGGCGGATCTCGATGGAGACGGGTTTGTGGCGGGGCGCGAGGAGTTGTTTCCCATGTTCGTGGCCGCGGCGAACGACTTTGCCCAGCCAATTTTCGCCTACGGCCCGCCGCGGCTGGCGCGGCTGGGAGTGGAGCTGCTCTTCTAAGGAACCGGCGCGCTCACACCTCATCCCGAGCGCGACGCTCGGGATGAGGTGGCGTCGAGCGACGCGCCACCAGGCGATGCCGGTCAGGTCACGATGAACAATCCGGCGATCGCCTCCACATCCTCCCGCATAAGCGGCTCATCGAACGCCTCCGACGCGGCCGCGGCGGTGCCGAACTGCGTCAGGTCCACTCCTGCCTGCGTGGTGATCTCCTCACCCGCGTAGGTCGGATCCAGAGCGGGTACGGTGTTGTTCGCCAGCGTAATCCATCCCTTCTCGGCGGGTGACTGACTCAGCCTCCGGACCACGGACGCATGCCTCGCCTCGACCGAATGAATTTGCAGTGCCGTGGTGAGAACCCCGCCGTTCGACATGAGGTTCGCCGCCTGGCCCTTGTACGCCCGCACGCCGGTATCCTCGAAGCCCTGTGCCAGGGTGATGAATGTGGCAGGATTGGTGAAGACATCCGCGAAGGTGCCCCCGGCGGTGAAATCGAAGGTCGGCTTCTCGACGGCATCGGCGCCGAGCACGCCCTGCAGCAGCGCCACATGGGCGATTTCGTGCTTGCTGATCTGGTCGAAGATGGTCCGGGTATCGCCGAGATCCAGATCTCCGTCGGTATCGGCCTCCAGGCCGGTGCGGTAGAACTCGTCCTCCAGGTACTCCAGGGTCAGGGCGAAGTTGAGCACGTCGACGATCTCCGCCGGGAGCGCTCCCTGAGCGAACGCCTTGCGGGCGAACAGTCCGAAGGCCACCGGCAGCGACGCGATGGCGAGCGCACCGGCCATGCGGCCGCTGCGTGAGACGGCATCCCTGCGCGAGACCACCCGGTCCGTGAGCTGGGGATCGAGGCCGCCGAGAATGGTGTTGGGATTCATGGGTCTCGGTCTCCTAGGCAGTGGGCAAGCCCGACGCGTCGATCGGGGTGGTGACGAAGGGATCGGCCAGCGGCAAGACCTCGGCCGGAGAGCGAGCGGCATCGAGGCCGGTGTCCGGGTCAACCACATCGTCCCCGGCGAAGTCGGCACTCAATGGATTGAGCAGGTCGCGAATGGCCGACGCGTGCCGGGCCTCGACCGAAACAATCTTTCCCGCGAGCAACAGGTAGTCGGCGCTCTCGAGCAGCTGCCCCGCGCCGTTGTAGGCCGAGACGCCGAGATCCTCGAAGGTCTTGGCGGTGCCCAGCACGCTCGCCCGCGACGTGAAATCCACGCCGGTAAAGTCCACGGTGAGGTCGGGGATGGCCCCAGCCGCGAGCACGGCTTTGAGGAACTCGCGATGGATCACCTCGTGGTCCCGGATGTCGGTGAGGATCTGGGTCTCCTCCGCCGTGATTCCGGTGTACGGGGTGGTCACGACCTGGACGTAGAAGGCGGCCTCGAGTTGCTCCAGGGCATAGGCATAGTTCAGAATACCCACATCACCGGTGCCGAGACTGACCGTGTCCTCGCTGACCGTGACGGTAAACGGGCTGCCCGAGATCGCGGTACCGTCGAGGGTGACCTCGACTGTGTCGGTGCCCGGGTTGGCCGCGACATACGTGATGGTATACGTGCCGTTGGCGTTGTCGGTGGCGGCGATCGGGCCGGCAGCGTTGGCGCCGGTCACCGTCGCCGCGACCGTCGCGCCGCCAGACGTCAGTGGCCGGCCGTCGGCGTCTCGAGCCTGTACCGCGATGGTGACGTTCCCTCCGGTCGACACGGTCGAGGGAACGGTCGCGGTGGAGTCGCCTGGGCTCGCCGGCCCCGCCGGTCCGGTGCCGTTGTCGTCGTCATCGCCACAGGCGGTGGCCACCACGGCCAGCGTCACGCCGGACCAGGTGAGGAATTTTCTGCGATCGGTTGCTTGGGCGACCTTGGAGAGAAACTCCAACTCGCGCCCTCCGTGACTGATTCTATCGAACATCGTTGGCGTCCCCGAAGTGAGGCGTGAGTAATCGGGCCCCGGCGTCTGACGCCCGGGGGCGAGCATTCCAGCGGTAGAAGGTAGGCAGGCCGAACCACGAACGGCGAGGACTTCGCGTGGCGGGTTAGCCTGTTGCTAATGTCTATCTCCTTCTTCGGGCCGACGTGAGCCCCGACACCCGCGCGCGGTGAGCCTGGTCCTCTTCCATCAGCGCCCGGTGAATGGACATCCCGGCCTCGGCCCCCTCCGCCGAAGCTAGTACGACCAACTGGGCCTCTTTGGATGCATCCCCGGCCACATACAGCCCGGACACGTTGGTGGCCTCGCATTTTCCGGTGTCCACGGCGGCCCCCTCGGTGAAGCGGCAGCCGAGACGCTCGGCCAATGGGCTTCGCTGCCGCTGTCCGTGACAGACGAAGAGCGCGCTTCTGGAGCTGGCGTCGCCGCCGGCGAATACGATCCTATGAAGTCTCCCCTGGCTGCCCTCGAGCCTGAGGATCCGTTCCTCACGCACCTCGATCCCAGCCGCCCGCAGCCGGGTCGAGGCGTCGGGGGAAACCGCGGCGCCGCCGGTACACAGCAGCACGTCGTCCGACCAGGCCGTGAGGCTCAGGGCGAGCCCGGGCCCCTGGTCGGGCGAGCCGTGGGCGGCCAGCGGCCGATCGCGCCACTCCCACGCATCACAATAGGGGCAATGATGCACGCTGGTGCCATACAGCTCATCCAGGCCCTCGAGCTCGGGGAGCTCATCTACGATACCGGTGGCGAGCAGGAGCTTGCGGGTCTCGAAGCGGGCGCCATCGGCGGCGAGCAGCACGAAGCCACGCCCCTCCTTCGACGCCTCCACGATCTCCAGCTCGCGGCACTCGATGGTGCCATAGCGACCGAGCTCCGCGCGAGCCAGGCGGAGATATTCCGAGGGAGTGGCTCCATCCCGGGTGGGGTAGAGGTGCAAATGGCGGGCGCGGATGTTCCGCTGCCCGCCGGTGTCGCAGAGCAGCACTCGGCGGCGGCACCGGCCGAGCATGAGCGCAGCGCTCAGCCCGGCGGGGCCGCCGCCGACGATG
>JACCRH010000071.1 GCA_013813675.1 Gemmatimonadales bacterium | reverse complement strand
CCGCCGGCCCGCCGGCTCAGGTCCACCACGTCGTACTTCTCCGTCATCTTTCCCGTCGCGCGGTAGACCCGGCGATTGAGCGCGAGCCAGCGCTCGCGGGCCAGGTCGGCCACGTCGCCCCGGCCGTATCGCCGCACGCCCTCGATCGAGAGCCACTGAAGGGGCGGCCACCCGTTCGGCATGTCCCACTGCTGCCCGGAGGCGATGAGCGTGGTGACGAATCCTCCGGGCTTGAGAAAGTCGCGCTGGAGGCGCGCGGCGACGGCGCGCCCCTGCTCCGGCGTCGCCAGTGCGAAGTACAGCGGGGCCGCGGCGGCCAGCGTCGGCCGGTCGGTCACCCGCTCGCCGGTGCGCCAGCGCACATCGTAGAAGAAGCCTTGCTCCGGGTCGTAGGCCGCCGCGAGCAACGCGCGCCGGCGGTTCGCGGCCGCGCTGGTGAATCGTGCCGCGGCCTCCGCGTCACCGGTCCGGCCGCGCAACCGCCGCAGTGCGGCAATGGTCTGCTCGGCGTGATACATCAGGCTGTTCAGATCCACCGGCAGCAGCTCGACCGTCTCCAGGGTGCGCAGGTCGGCGGTGTCACGCATCCAGCGGCTGGAGAAATCCCACCCGCTCTCCGCCGACGCGCGCAGGTTGCGGTAGAGGGCCGAGCGCCGCTCGGCCGGAACGGTCTGCCCCAGCGCGTAGTCCTCGCGGTACGATTCCGGCCGCGGTTCCGCGATGTCGTCGAAGTGGCGATTGAGCACCGTACCGTCGCGAAGCCTGACCACACGGCGGTGCGCCGTTCCCGGCGCTAGGCGGGTCGCCCCCTCCATCCAGAACGCATACTCCGCCTCGAGCGGCTCCAGATAGCGCAGCGCCCGCGTGCTGTCCGTCGCGCGCGCGTAGAGGCTGACCATCGCGGCGAAGTAGGGCGGCTGGCTGCGCCCGAGGTAGTACGTCCGGTTGCCGTTCGGGACCCGCCCGACCGTGCGGATCAGGTGGGCGAAGTTATCGAGCATGCTGCGCACGAGATCCACCTGCCCGCTCTCGACCAGCCCCAGCATCGTGAAGTACGAATCCCAGTAATAGACCTCGCGGAACCGGCCGCCGGGCACCGCGTACGGATTGGGCAGCGGGATGAGCGAGGAGTACACCAGCGGAGCATCGGCCGGGCGGGTGAGCGCGGGCCACAGGGCCCGGATGTGCTCCTCCATCGAGCGCATCGTGTCGGTGTGGAAGCCCTCGCCGGCCGGACGCGGCTGCTCGAAGTGCCGGTCCACGAACGCTCGAAGGTCGAACCCCGCGTGTCCCTTATCCGTGGTGTAGCGGGTGACGAGCTCCGACGGCGACCGCAAGGCCCGCGCGTCCGCGAAGGTCTTCGAGTCGGGAAACAGCTTCGCCATCTGGACGTCGTGGAACAGCGGCCCCAGATCGTGCGCCGGCTGATAGCGCGCCGCCGCGGCCGCGGCCGCGGGTGCGGGGCCCGGTGGAGCGATGGGGGGCGTCGCGCTCCGACACCCGGCGACGGCCAGCGCCAGGGTGGAAAGCAGCGAGACGACGGACATCCTGCGGGAGCGGGTGTAGGGGATCATAGCCTTCACCGGGTGACGAATCGGAAGCGCTGACGAGGTTCGCGAATGTTGCTCATCCGAATTGTCACCCTGAGCGGAGCGAAGGGGGCGATGCTCGGGATGGCTCCCTTCACTGCGTTCAGGGTGACAGTCCGCGCTCGCGGTTGATCGCGGCGGCTGTGGCGGGGGCACTCTCGCCCACCACGAGGTGCATCACCGAATCGGAGACGCGCAGCACACCCGAGACCCCCGCCGCCTCCACCGCGGATTGGTCCACCGCTCGAGGGTCGCGGACTTCCAGCCTTAGCCGGGTGAGCGCGCACGGCTCGACTTGCGCGACGTTGGCCGCTCCCCCCAGCGCCGAAAGCAGGGCCGCCGCCATCTCGCCGGATGCCGGCGTGACAGCCGCCGCCGGGTGCACTGCTGCCGGCGCGGCCGGTAGAGGCTCGGCCGCGGCCGCCCCGCCGCCGGAACCCATGTATTCCTCCATATCGGTCTTCAGGTTCTCCGAGCGGGTGCCGAAGATCGCCTGCATTCCGCCGCCGACCTGCACCACTCCCGTGGCCCCGAGGCCGCGCAGCCCCTCCGCGCTCGCGAGCGAGACGTCGTGCAGCTCCACCCGAAGCCGGGTGATACAGGCGTCGAGGCTCCGGATGTTGGCCGCTCCGCCGAAGGCCGCCACCAGCCGCGCCGCCATCGAATCCCCCGTCTCCCTGGGTACGGCTCCGACGACGTCCTCGATCTCGCGACCCGGCGTCTTGAGATTCATGCGGACGATCAGGGTCCGGAACAGCCCGAAGTACAGCAGGGCCCAGGCGGGACCCAGCACCAGGAACCAGAGCCCGCGCGAAGAGTTGGGGAACAGCACGATGTAGTCGATCAGGCCGTGCGAGAACGTCGTGCTGTGCCGGATCCCGAGCTCGATCGCGGTGAAGTACGCCACGCCCGCGAGCAGGGCGTGAATGCCGTACAGCACTGGAGCGACGAACAGAAACGAGAACTCGATCGGCTCGGTGATGCCGGTGAGGAACGACGTCAGGGCGGCGGAGATCATGATGCCGCCCACCTTGGCCCGATTCTCGGGCCGCGCGGTGCGCCACATCGCCAGCGCCGCCGCGGGCAGGCCCCACATCTTGAACAGGTAGCCCCCGGCGAGATTGCCGGCCGTGGGATCGCCCGCGGTGAAGCGGTAGATCTCGCCGCGGATGAGCTTGCCGGTTTCCGGGTCGAGGTATTGGCCGACCTCGAAGAAGAACGGCACGTTCCAGATATGGTGCAGGCCGAAGGGGATGAGGGAGCGCTCGACGACCCCGTAGAGCGCGAAGGCGGTCGCGGGATTCTCCGACGCCGCCCAGCGAGAAAAGCGGTCGATGGCCTGCCCGATCGGTGGCCAGACCAGGCTGAGGGCGATGCCGGTAAAGACCGCGGCGAGCGCCGTGAGAATCGGCACCGACCGCTTGCCGGCGAAGAACCCGAGATAGGGCGGGAGCTGGACGCGGTAGAACCGGTTGAACAGGATCGCGGCGACCGCGCCGATCAGGATGCCGCCGAACACCCCGGTCTCGATCGAGGGGATGCCCATGATCGGTCGCGGCTCATACCCGACCAGCGGAGCCATCACGCCCATGGTCGCGATCATCACCGCGAAGCCCACCACGGCCGCGAGCGCTCCGACGCCGTCGTTGCCGGTGAGGCCGAGCGCGACACCGATGGCGAAGATGAGGGGCAGGTTGCCGAAGACCGCGCCGCCCGCCTGCGCCATCACGTTGGAGACGACCGGCGGCAGCCAGGCGAATTTCGCGCTCCCGACGCCGAGCAGGATGCCGGCGACCGGCAGCACCGATACCGGCAGCATCAGCGACTTGCCGATCTTCTGGAGCCACCCGAAGGTCGTGCGCCAGACGCTCACGACGGACCTCCCGGATGGCGTCGGGCGACCAGCGCCCGAACCTCCGCGCCGTCCGCGGCGTCGAGCGCCAGCTGGGCGGTCCTGCGGCACTCCTCCAGCGAGAGGGAGCGCACCTGAGCCTTCACCGCGGGGACGATGGGCACGCTCGTGCTCAGCTCGCCCACCCCCAGTCCCACCAGCACCGGCACCGCCTGCGGATCGCCCGCGAGCCCGCCACAGACCCCCACCCATCGCCGGTGCATCCGAGCGCCGGCCACGGTTCGCTCGATGAGCCGCAGCACCGACGGGTGCAGCGCGTCCACCTGTGGCGCGAGGTTGGGATTGGTGCGGTCCATCGCGAGGGTGTACTGCGTCAGGTCGTTGGTGCCGATCGAGAAGAAGTCCGCTTCCCGGGCGAAGCGGTCCGCCAGGAGCG
>JACCRH010000069.1 GCA_013813675.1 Gemmatimonadales bacterium | reverse complement strand
CCGAGTTGATGCTCATCCGCTCCTTGACCAGCCGTGCCATCCGGGACAGGCCGACCGAGAACTGGTTGGCGATCAGCTCGCCCACGCTCCGGATCCGCCGGTTGCCCAGGTGGTCGATGTCGTCGGTGAATCCCCGCCCGTCGTGCAGGTCGATCAGGTAGCGGATGATCGCGATGAAATCGTCCTCGGTGAGGACCGTGTGGTTCGGATCGGTCTTCAGCTTGAGCCGCTGGTTGATCTTGTAGCGGCCCACCCGTCCCAGGTCGTAGCGCTTGGGATTGAAGAACAGCTTCTGGAGCTGCTGCCGCGCGGTGTCGAGGTTGGGGGCGTCGCCCGGCCGGAGCAGGGCGTAGATCTGCTCCAGGGCCTCGGCCTCGCTGTGGGTCGGGTCCTTGGCCAGCGTGTTCTTGATCAGCGGCGACTCCGACCGGCCGTGGGCCAGCAGCACCTCGACCTTGTGCACCCCGGCCTTGATCAGCTTCTTGCGCAGCGCGTCGGTCAGCTCGTGGCCGCCCGAGCCGATGACCTCGCCGGTGTCCGGGTCGGCCACGTCGAAGGCGAGCACGTAGTTGTGCCGATCACGGGTGCTGGTGGGCTGCTCCTCGTCGCGCAGATCGATGGTGGAGTAGCCGGCGAACACCTTGACGGTCTTCACTCCCTTGTGCCGCATCTCGTTGAGACGCTCGGGGGTGAGCTCGTCCCCCACCACGGCGAGCGGCTCGCCCTTGGGATCTTCGGGGTTGGGCACGTCCCCCGACACCAGGGCGCCGATGACCTCACGCTTCTCCTGCCGGCCCTCCAGCTTGCCGGTGATGTTCAGCTCCTTGGTGGCGAAGAAGAGCTTCAGGATGTCGGCGTTGGTGCTATGGCCGAAGGCGCGGAGCAGCGCCGAGGCCGGGAACTTCTTCTTCTTGTCGATGTGGACGTAGATCACGTCGTGGATGTCGATGGTGAACTCGACCCACGAGCCCCGGAACGGGATGATCCGGGCCGAAAACAGCCGCTGCCCGTTCGGGTGGGTGTCCTCCTCGAAGACCACCCCCGGCGACCGGTGGAGCTGGCTCACCACCACCCGCTCGGCCCCGTTGATCACGAAGGTCCCCAGCGGGGTCATGATGGGCAACTCGCCCAGGTACACTTCCTTCTCGATGGCGTTCTTGAGCCGCTTCTGCCCCTCTACCTCCTCGTAGACGTCGAGGCGGAGCTTGGCCTTGAGCGGCGCCGCGTAGGTCATGTCGCGCTCGATGCACTCCTCGACCGCGTATTTGGCCTCGCCCAGCGCATAGCCCAGGAACTCGAGCTTGTACTTTTCGTTCACGTCCGTGATCGGGAACAGGTCCCGGAAGACGCGCTCGAGGCTGACGTCCTGCCGCTCGCCGTGGACGTCGTCGGGGACCAGCAGCGTCTCGAACGCCGCGGTCTGGATGTCGAGCAGGTGCGGCATCGGCATGCCGCCCTCTCGCTTGCTGAACGTGATTACGGATCGGGTCTGAGGCATCAGTCGCTCACTCTCGCGCCATGCGCGCAACACAAATGGCCCCAACGCGGATCCCCCGCTCGATGGCGGGGTACCTACGGGGCTCGGCAGAATCGGGAACGTCCGAAAAGCGTCGAGCGTGCATTCGTCTCACTGAAATAGGGTGCAGGGCTCCGCTCCTTCGCCGGCCGGGGCCCGGCGGGCCCCGGTCCGGCTCAGGATAGGGCTGCGCCCTACTTCAGCTCGACGACCGCGCCCTGCTCTTCCAGCTTTTTCTTGATCTCCTCTGCCTCCGCCTTGGACACGCTTTCCCTGATGTTGCTCGGCACGTTGTCCACGGCATCCTTGGCTTCCTTCAGGCCCAGGCTGGTGACTTCCCGGACCACCTTGATCACCTGAATCTTCTTGGCGCCGCCCTCCTTGAGGACGACGGTCCATTCGGTCTGCTCTTCCACCGGGGCGGCCGCGGCGGCGCCACCGCCCGCGCCGGCTCCCGCCGCCGCCGGAACGGCCGCGGCGATCGTCACGTTGAACTTGCTCTTGAACCCTTCGATCAGCTCCGCCAGCTCGACGACGGTCTTGTTGCCGATCGCATCGAGGATCTCTTCGTTACTCAGCGTGGTGGTGGCCATGGTCTCGGTCTCTCTCCGTCCGGTTAAG
>JACCRH010000058.1 GCA_013813675.1 Gemmatimonadales bacterium | reverse complement strand
ACGGAGTGGAGTATAACGTGGACTCCCCGACGGCGAGGCTCAGCCAGCCAGTCCCGCGCGGCGGAAGAGGGCCAGGAATCGGGGATCGCCGCGCACCGCGTCGTACATCGGCTCCGCCCGGAAAAACGCCAGTCGCCCCGAGCGCTGTCGGACCAGAAGGTCCATCAACCGGAACCAGTCGTCGAGCCGACCCAGGGCGAAGAGGATGGACCCTTCGTGCCAGGGGGAGACCCGCTCCCGGGTGCCCCGCTCGTGCAGCTCCGCGATGACCGCCTCCGCCTCCTCACGCCTCCCCAGCAAGGCCAAGGCTCGGCCGAGCTGCTCCAGGAGCATGGGATACCGGCCAAGCTGCTCGGCCGTCCGCTGCACGGCGGAGAGCGCCTCCTCGAACCGCTGTGACGCGATGTAGGTGCGGACCCGCCAGACATGCGCGCGCGGGTTGTCCGGCTCCAGCTCCAAAACCGAGGTGAGCCGTGTCAACGCCTCGTCGTAATGGCGGCATCGGTAAAGGACGTTGCCGCTGGCTCCCTGGACCGGCAGGGAGAGGGGATCGAGCTCCACCGCATGCCTGATCCTCGCGAGCGCCTCTTCCTTCCTCGTCATGGCCGCGAGGAAGACCGCGTACCAGGTGTGAGCCAGGGAATAGTCAGGGCGGAGCTCAATGGCGCGCAGGAAGTCGGCCTCGGACCGATTCCAGTCCCAGTCGAACAGGAAAGCGATCACGCCACGCCAGGCGTAGCCCTCGGCGAGCCGGTCATCCAGCTCCAGCGCCCGCGCCACCGCCAGCTTGGCGCGCGGCATGGCGACGAGGGGCGGCAGGTCACCAAACTCCTCGAACCCCCTCAGCGACCAGCCTTCGGCGAGCCCTGCGTGAGCCAGTGCGTACTCGGGGTCGAGCTCGGTCGCCTGTTCGAGATACTCGATGCCGAGCGTGAGACCGGCCACGCTGCGCTTCAGCGAATGGAATCGGCCGCGAAGGTAGTAGGTGTACGCGTCGAGCACCGAGGTGGAGGGACGAACCGTGGGAGTGACGAGGCCGGCGAGGCCGAGTGGGAGCGCGCTGACGATCGCCCGCGCCAGCTCCTCCTGGAGGGCGAAGACGTTCTCCAGCTTGCGATCGTAGGTCTCGGACCAGCGCTGGTACCCGGTCGCGGTGTCCACCAGCTGCGCGGTCACGCGGATCCGGTCGCCCACCTTCCGCACGCTGCCCTCCACCAATGCCCCCACCTTCAGCCGGTCGCCGATCTCCGTGGCGGCCACGCTCTTCCCCTTGAAGGTGAACGCCGAGGTCCGCGAGGCGACGCGCAGTCCGGGCACCTGGCTGAGGACGTTGGTGAGCTCCTCCGTCATGCCGTCGCTGAAGTACTCGTTCTCCTGCTCGGGACTCATGTTCACGAACGGAAGCACCGCGACGCTGGGGCCGGCGGCCTTCGGCGCGGCGGCTGGTGGGCACGCCGAGGAAGCCCGGATCCGCTCGGCGGCTTCGAGCACGGCGCGCTCCGCGGGGGCATCGAGCTCGTCTCGCATGAGCCGCTCGTGGGTACGCGCCAGCTGGAGCGCGCCGGCCCGGTCGCCAGTCGCGGCGGCGGCCTCCATACAAGCGACGGTCACCCGGGCATTGAGCGGGTCGAGCTGTGCCAGGCGCTGCCACCAGTCGGCCGCGGCGCTCAGCTCGCCCCGGCGGGCCGCGGTCTGTGCCAGCGACTCGAGCGCCGCGCGGAGTCGCCGGGCACAGTCGCCCCGCTCCGCTTCCGCCCACCGCTCGAACTCCGGCGCCCCATCGATGAAAAACCCGTCGAGAAACGGACCCTGGTAGGTGGCGACGGCCGCGGCGGCATCGCCCCGGTCGAGCGCGTCCGTGAACTCGGCGATGTCGGTGCTGATGAGAGTCGGATTGAGCCGCAGCTCGGCGACACCCAGGAAGACCGACTCGGCGCCGAGGGACCGCCGGAGGGAGTACACGAGCTGGGTGAGCCGATGCGCCGCGCGCTCGCCGTCCGCCTCGGGCCAGAGATAGGCCATGAGCTTGTCACGGCTGGCACCCGCCGGACCGGCGCGGGCCAGCAGCGCCAGAAGCGCCAGAGACTTGCGCTGGGCGGCCACCGCGCCGACGGGGCTGCCATCCGACTCGAGTGCGGGGGTTCCGAGAACGCGAAGGTGAAGCATGGCGACCCGGCTGAGGCCGGCCTGATTCCGATCTGATCGGGGGCTGAGAGGGCGAGACTAATTGTAGGTCGCGTATCAACGACCTGCAAGCAAACTCGACCTGGAGGAGAAGACCATGCAGACCCGCAGCCTCTTTCCCCGACTCGCTTTGGCAGTCCTGCCCGTGGCGGCCGTTGGCGCCATCGCCTGGACTCCCGCCGATCACCGCGATGCAGTGAGCGGCACCTTCACCGCAACGTACGCCAGCCGTGAGGTCCATGAGGTGGGCGACGCGCCCGGGCACGTGATCGGCGCGGCTCTCGCCCGGGGCACCAATCGCAGCACCGGCTCGACGGAGTACATGCCGGGCGCAAGCGTCGTCAACGTCGAGACTCACGATCTCATCAGGGGCAACGGCCCCCACCAGGGCTACAGCACCTTCGCACTGGGCCCCGACACCACGGTCTCGAAGTGGAACGGCAAGGTCACGACAGTGCTTGGCGCCGACCAGCGCCCGATCACCACGTTCGAGGGCACCTGGACCAAGTCGAGCGGGACCGGGCGCTACGCCGGAGCGAGCGGACACGGGTCGTACAAGGGTCGGATGACCTCCGACAAGGAGTACCTCATCCAGTGGACCGGCGAGATGTCGGGAGTCAAGGTCGCGGGCCGCTGAGGCCGCCTTCCCGGAGGGAAGACACCATGACAGCCATCGCCGGCACCATGGACGCCGCCCAGGCCTACTTCGAGGCCTGGAACCGGCGGGACCCCGCGGGCATCAGCGCCGGCTTCCTGCCCGGAGGAACCTACGGAGACCCGGTGGCCGGGGAAGGTCTGACCGGCGACGCCATCGCCGGTTACGCGGCCGGGTTGTTCACCGCCTTTCCCGATCTCCATTTCGAGGTTGGGAGTACCCGAATCGAGAGCGACCGTCTCGTGGTCGCGGAATGGCTGATGTGCGGCACCAACAGCGGGCCGCTGCACGGCGCACGGCCCACCGGGGGAACGGTGACTCTTCCCGGTATCGACCTGATACTGGTGCAGGACGGACGCATCGCCTCGGTCCGAGGATTCTTCGACCGCCAGACGCTGTTCGAGCAGCTCGGCCTTCAGGTCATCGTCCTCCCCTATCGGCTTGGGCCTGTGACCTTCGGGCCGGCCACCCGGCTGGAGTCGGACTGCACCGACCTGCCGGGAGCGATGAGCCTGACCATGCTCGAGGTCAGGAGCGAGGAAGAAGCGATGGAAGTGCGGGAAGGCACCAAACGCATCATGCCCGAGCTGGCCCGCATGCAGGGCTTCCTCGGTATGACCGCGGTCTCGGCCGGGCGGCGGCTCTATACCATGACGGCCTGGTCGCATCCCGATAACTCGCGCCAGCTTCGATCGGGCATACACGCGGAGATGATGCGGACGGTGTTCGGAGAAGAATTCGGCAGCGCAGGCCTGACCGGGATCTGGGTGCCGCAACGGTTGATCCGGAGAGTGCGTTGCCTCGACTGCGGAAGCTGGGCGCGGGTGGAAGGCGAAGGTCTACGCTGCGAATGCGGCCAGCCTCTGCCGGATCCGCCACCGGCATGGTGAAGTCCTACGACCGAGCGGCGACGGCCTCTGTGCCGTAGCGCGAGGCGACGTACTCCTCCAGGATTTCGAGAAACTCGGCCACGATTCGGTCGCCCTTGAGGGTCACCAGGAGGCGCCCGTCCACATAGACGGGCGCCTTCGGCTCCTCGAAGGTGCCGGGCAGCGAGATGCCGTTGGCGTGCTTCGACTCCCCCGGCCCGTTCACCACACATCCCATTACCGCGACCTTCATCTCCGCGACGCCGGGCCGCTCTTCGCGCCAAACCGGCATCTTCTGGCGCAGATAATCCTGGATCTGCTGCGCCATCTCCTGGAAGAAGGTGCTGGTCGTACGCCCACACCCGGGACAGCTCGTCACCTGCGGCGTGAAGCTCCTGAGCCCCAGCGACTGGAGCACCTGCTGGGCAACCTGGACCTCCTCGGTACGGTCGCCGCCGGGCGCCGGGGTGAGGGAGACGCGGATGGTGTCGCCGATCCCCTCCTGGAGCAGGATGCTGAGCCCGGCGGTGCTGGCGATGATTCCCTTCGCGCCGAGTC
>JACCRH010000036.1 GCA_013813675.1 Gemmatimonadales bacterium | reverse complement strand
ACCGGGGTCAACCTGCTCGACCCGCGGGACGACACCCACACCAACATGCAGTTCCTGGTCTTTCTCGTGGCCACCATCCGCGCGGTGGACGTCCACGCCGACCTGCTCAGGGCGTCCATCGCCTCGGCGGCCAACGACCACCGGCTGGGCGCCAACGAGGCCCCGCCGGCGATCATTTCCGTGTTCCTCGGCAAGATGCTCTCGGAAATCCTGGAGCAGGTGGAGCAGGGCTTGCCGAAGCGCACCATCCGCGGCGGCATTCTCGACATGGGAGCCAAGACGTTGCCCCAGCTCCCGCGCCATTCGGGAGACCGCAACCGTACCTCGCCCTTCGCCTTCACCGGCAACAAGTTCGAGTTCCGCGCGGTGGGCTCCAGCGCCAGCATCGCATGGCCCAACACGGTGCTCAACACCATCGTGGCGGAATCGCTCGACTACATGGCGGGCGAGCTGGAGAAGGCGGTGGGCGCCCGGCCGACGCCGGCTCGCCTGCAGGCCGGCGTGATCGGCGTGCTGAAGAAAGTCATCAAACAGCACAAGCGGATCTTCTTCGACGGCGACAACTATAGCGAGGAGTGGCACGCCGAAGCCGCTCGCCGCGGCCTCCCCAACCTGCGCGATTCGGTCGAGGCCTTCCAGGTGCTCAAGGCCAGAAAGAACCTCGAGCTGTTTAAGAAGTACGGAGTGCTGAGCAAGGCGGAGTACGAGTCCCGGATCCACATCGCGATCGAGAAGTACGTCAAGCAGCTCGCCATCGAGGCGGAGACCATGGTCTCGATCGCGCGGGGACAGATTCTTCCCGCCGCGCTGGAGCATCAGCGCCGGATGGCGGAGGCGGTGGCCGCTACCAAAGCCGCCGGGCTGGAGGCCGGTGGCACCACGGAGGTGGTGCGCGAGTTCATTCAGCTGGTGGATCAGTTCCGGGAGCGGACCGGGGAGGTCGACCGGCTCGCCGCGCACCACGAGGCCGATCCCAGCCGGCACGCGGCCCAGATCAGCAAGCAGCTGAAGCCGGCCATGGCCCGGCTCAGGGAGACCGGCGACACCATCCAGAGCCACGTCGCTGCGGATCTGTGGCCGCTGCCGACGTATAGGGACCTGCTGTTTCTGAAATGACGAGGGCCGCGCAGGCGACCCGAGTCACCCTGAGCAAAGCGAAGGGGGCCATTTCAGCATGGCCCCCTTCACTTCGTTCAGGGTGACAACCGTTCGCTAGTGCCCATCGTCGGTCCTCTTACCCAGGCCACCCCACCGGACGGGTCTTGGTCAGCACGAAGAGCTCCGAGGGGCAGCGTCCCGGTGTCAGGACACCCGCCATCTCTTGGAAGGCTACTGTCTCTTCGGGGGTAGTGTCGGGATCGAAGTAGATGGCGATGGCTTCGACCAGGCGGGGACGGTTGGAGCGGACCAGGGCGTCGAGCCAGGGCTGCGATTCGGTGAGACGCCGGCACTCCAACCGCACGCGGACCGCGCCGTCGAGCCAGCAGGGAACCGTGCCGAGCTCGTGGGCCAGCTGCTCGGTCAACAGGAGGCTTTCCCCGCCAGGGGTGATCGCCCCGAACCGCAATCTGCCACGTTCGTTTCGCCGATGGATCACCGCCCCCCAACCGTAACACGGCCGTTGGTGCTGGTACCAGTCCAGCACGCGCAAGAGTTGCTCTCGTAAGGCGTCGACGACCAGTGGTGATTGCATGATGCACCGCCGTCCGGGGTAACCGAGCACACCTGAAGGGGGAAGGGTCGCCAGAGTGTTAAGCAGGATACGGGCCACCGGCTTCCCGGCTCCTCGCGCAGGGTACTCGGGCACCCCTGGCGCCGGTCCTTGAATCCCCTCACATTCCGCGCTCGGAGGCACCGGGGCCCTCCCACTTCCCCATGCAGATCGCCGAGCCCATGCCAGATCCCGCCACCTCCGGCTCGCACGTCTTCTACCGGAAGCTGACGCGGCGCTACCCGCGGATCGTCCGGGGAGAGGGATGCTACCTCTTCGACGAATCGGGACGCCGGTATCTCGACGCCTGCGGCGGCGCGTTCACGGTCAACCTGGGCCACGGCGTCACCGAGATCGCGGCCGCGGTAGGCCAGCAGGCGACGACGCTGGGCTACGTGAACGGCACCGCCTTCAGCCACGATCCGGTGGAGGAGTTCGCCGCCGAGATCGCCCGGCTTTCTCCCGGCGATCTCGAGCTGGTATATCCCTTGGGCAGCGGCTCGGAGGCGGTGGAAGCCGCGCTCAAGCTGGCGCGGCAATACTGGGTGGAGACCGGCCGCCCGGAGAAGCGCAAGCTGCTCACTCTGACGCCGTCCTATCACGGCAACACCCTGCTCGCGATGTCCGTCTCCGCGCGACCCCACTACAGCACGCTCTTCCAGGACTGGATGGTCGAGGTGGTCCGGGCGCCGGCGCCCTACGCCTACCGCTGCGGGTGTCGCGGTGCTGAACCGTATTGTGCCGCGTGCAGCGGATCGGCGGTCGAGGAGGCGATCATGCGGGCGGGGGCGGACACGGTGGCCGCCCTCATCGCCGAGCCGGTCGGTGGGTCCTCCACCGGAGCGTCGGTGCCGCCGCCCGGATACTGGAAGCGAGTCCGCGAAGCCTGCGACCGGCACCAGGTCCTGCTCATCGCCGACGAGGTCCTCACCGGGGCGGGAAGGACCGGCACCTGGTCGGCGCTGGAGCCGTATGGCGTCGCGCCCGACATCATGACCCTGGGGAAGGGCATCGCGGGTGGCTACGTTCCGCTGTCGGCGGTCGTCACCACCCGGGGAGTGGCGGATGCCATCGCGCGGGGCTCGGGGGCCCTGGCCCACGCGCAGACCTTCTCGCATCATCCCGTGCTCTGCGCGGCCGGGGTCGCCACCTTGCGCTACCTGCGCGAGCGACGGCTGATCGAGCGCTGCGCCGAGATGGGCCGGGCGCTGCACCGCCGCCTCGAAGAACTTCGCGGCCTCCCCCTGGTGGGCGACGTGCGCGGCCGGGGACTGCTGGCCGGGATCGAGTTCGTGGCCGACCCGGAGAGCCGGGAGCCGCTGCCGCGATCCGCGGCCTTCGCCGAGAGCTTTACCCAGGCCGCCCTCGACATCGGGCTGGTGGTATGGCCCAACGTGGGGCACGCCGACGGCCGCAATGGTGACCTTGTGATGTTGGCTCCGCCGTTCGTCGTCACCCAGGAGCAGATCGACGAGATCGTGGAGCTGTTTACCCGGGCGCTGCGGGATGCGGCCGATCACGTGGGAGCGACCAGATGACGACCGCGACGAAGATCACCTATACCTCCACCAGCGGAGACCTGGATGACTTTCACCACCGCTTCGACACGGCGCTGGCGAAAGTCCGGGCCGCCGCAGGCGCCACCTATCCCAACCTGATCGGAGATGAGCCGGTCGCCGGCTCGGGCGAGCTTCTGGATGACCGCTCTCCAATAGATGCCTCCGTGGTGCTCGGCCGCTTTGCCTCCGCCGGTCCGGCCGAAGTGGATCTGGCCGTGCGGCGAGCCAAGGAGGCGCAGCGCGGCTGGGCCCGCCGTTCGTGGCAGGATCGGGTCGGCATCTTGCGGCGGGCCGCCCGGTTGATCCGCGAGCGGAAGTACGATCTCGCCGCGCTCATGGCGCTGGAGGTAGGGAAGAGCCGCCTGGAGGCGATGGGAGACGCGGAGGAGTCGGCCGATCTCATCGACTACTACTGCGGGCAGGTGGAGGAGACCGACGGGTTCGTCCGGGCGATGGGCCGGATCACGCCGGCGGAGCGCAACATCGACGTGTTGCGCCCCTACGGGGTGTTCGTGTGTATCGCCCCCTTCAATTTTCCGCTGGCCCTCTCGACCGGGATGTCGTCGGCCGCGCTCATGGCGGGCAACGCCGTGGTCTACAAGCCGTCCGAGGAGGCGCCCTGGACCGGGCTCCGTCTGGCGGAGATCTACCGCGACGCGGGACTGCCCGCCGGACTGTTCAATTTTCTGACCGGCCGCCGGGAAACCATCGGCGACGCCCTGTGGCAGCACCCCGGAGTCGACGGCGTCGTCTTTACCGGATCCAAAGCGGTCGGGCTCAAGATTCACGCGGGCATCAGCGCCCGGTGGATCAAGCCCTGCCTGATGGAGCTGGGCGGAAAGAACGCCGCCGTGGTCACCGCCAGCGCCGACCTCGACGCCGCGGCGGAAGGCGTGATGCGCTCCGCCTTCAGTCTCCAGAACCAGAAGTGCAGCGCCACCTCGCGAGTCTACGTGGACCGAACGGTGGCGCGGCCGTTCCTGGACCGCCTGGTGGAGCAGACCCGGGCGATTCGAATGGGCGACCCCACCGAGCGGGACGTGTTCTTCGGGCCGGTCATCAATCAGCGCTCGGTGGAGCGATTCGAGGGCGCCGTCGCGCAAGCGCGCCGCGAGGGCGCCATCGCGCTCGGCGGCGAGCGGCTCCGTGGCGGCATCTTTGACAAGGGGCACTTCGTCGCCCCGACCATCGCGACACTCCCCCTCGCCAGTACGCTCTACCGTGAGGAGCTGTTCGTGCCGTTGGTGGCCGTGGGCGAGGTCGGCGGACTGGACGAGGCGATCGCCGAGTCGAACGCGGCGGAGTACGGCCTCACCGCCGGCATCTTCTCGGCCGACCGCAAGGAAGTGGAGCGCTTCTTCGACGAGATCGAGGCCGGCGTGTGTTACGCCAACAAGCGCAGCGGCGCCACCACCGGCGCCTGGCCCGGTGCGCAGGCGTTCTGCGGCTGGAAGGGATCCGGGTCCACCGGCAAGGGCGGATGCGGACCCTACTACGTCGCGCAGTTCCTCCGGGAGCAGAACCGGACAGTGATCGAAGTGTGAGCGTAGTAGTGCGTCGTTCCGAGCACAGGTGTCATCCTGAGCGAAGCGAAGGAGGCGAAGGGATGGGCTCGGCTCCTTCGCTTCGCACAGGATGACAAACTTATGGCTCGGCGAACCCAGCACACACCAGGAAGGACCTGTCGTGCGCGACTACCCGAAAATCGTAGTCCCCCCGCCCGGACCAAAGGCCCAGGCCGTCGTCCGACGTGACGAGGAATGGACCGCGCCCTGCTACATCAAGGAGTATCCCCTCGTCATCTCACACGGCCGGGGGCCGATGGTGGAGGACGTGGACGGCAACCGGTTCCTCGACTTCATGGCGGGGATCGCGGTCTGCTCCACCGGCTACTCCCATCCCAAGGTGGTTGCCGCGATAAAGGACGCCGCCGACCGCTTCCTCCACATCTGCGGGTCCGACTTCTACTACGAGGGAATGGCCGCCCTGTGCGAGCGGCTGGCGAAGATCGCTCCCGGTCCCTCGCGGAAGCGGGTCTTCCTCACCAACTCCGGAACCGAGGCCACCGAGGGCGCCATCAAGCTGGTGCGGTACGCCACCAGGCGGACCGCGATCATCGCCTTCCGCGGCGCGTTCCATGGCCGGAGCACCGGCGCCGTGAGCCTCACCTCGAGCAAGGCCCGGCAGCGTGCCGGCTTCGGGCCGCTGCTGCCGGACGTGCATCACGTGCCCTTCGCGTACCGCTACCGCTGCCAGTTCTGCGCCGACCAGGATGCCTGCAACCGAGGCTGCATCGCCACCATCGAGCAGGAGCTGTTCACCCGGCATCTCGACCCCAGCGATGTGGCGGCCATCTTCGTCGAGCCGGTGCAGGGCGAGGGTGGCTACGTGGTGCCCCCGGCGGGCTGGCTGCGAGACCTGCGCGAGCTCTGTGACCGGCACGGCATCCTGCTGGTGGCGGACGAGGTGCAATGCGGTGTGGGACGCACCGGGAAGATGTGGGCCTGCGAGCACGACGGTGTCGAGCCCGACATCCTGCTCACCGCGAAGGGACTCGGCTCGGGGATGCCGATCGGCGCCATGGTGGCGCGGGAATCGATCAGCACCTGGGAAACCGGGTCGCACGGCTCGACGTACGGCGGCAACCCGGTCTGCTGCGCCGCCGCGCTGGCGACGCTTGATCTGGTGGAGAACGAGCTGATGGCGAATGCCACCCGGATGGGCGACCGGCTGATGGCCGGCCTCCGGGAGCTCGAGGCGAAGCACGCCTGCATCGGCGAGGTCCGCGGCGTGGGCCTCATGATCGGCATCGAGTTCGTGAAGGACCGCCGCACCCGCGAGCCGGCGCCGGAGCTGCTGGAGAACCTGGTGCTGGGCGCCTTCCAGCGGGGGCTTCTCCTGCTGGGCGCGGGCAAGAGCACCCTTCGGCTGGCGCCCCCCCTGGTGGTGGACCAGGAGGACGTGGACACCGCTCTCGCCATCATCGACGGTCTGCTGGGCGAGCTCGATTGAGGGAGGGCTCCAAGGTCCTCGCCATGCGCGATGCGGTCGCGGCGCTGGTCCGCGACGGCGATACGGTAGTGATCGAGGGATTCACTCATCTCATCTGCTTCGCCGCCGGACACGAGATCATCCGGCAGCGCCGACGCGACCTCACCCTCTGCCGCCTCACGCCCGATCTCATCTACGATCAGATGATCGCGGCGGGCTGCGCCAGGAAGCTGGTTTTTTCCTGGGCCGGCAACCCCGGCGCCGGCTCGCTCCACGCATTCCGGCGCGCCGTGGAGAAAGGCGAGCCTCCCCTCGAGCTGGAGGAGTACTCCCACTTCGGCATGGTCGCCCGGCTGAGCGCCGGCGCCGCACGGCTGCCGTTCTGGACATTGCGGGACTACATGGGCACCGACCTGCCGGTCGCCAATCCCCGGATCCGACGGGTGACCTGCCCGTACACCGGCGAGGTTCTGGCGACCGTCCCCGCCCTCAATCCCGACGTCACCATCGTCCACGCCCAGCGCGCCGACGCCCAGGGCAACGCTCAGATCTGGGGCCTGCTCGGCGTGCAGAAGGAGGCGGCGCTGGCTTCCGAGCGAGTGATCGTCGTGGTCGAGGAGCTGGTGGACCAATCGGTGATCCGCGCCGACCCCAACCGCACCATGATCCCGGGTCTCGCGGTCGACGCCGTGGTCGTCGAGCCATGGGGAGCCCACCCATCGTACGCCCAGGGCTATTACGACCGGGACAACGACTTCTACATCGGCTGGGAGGCGACATCGCGCGATGCCTCGTCGCTGACCCGATATCTCGAGGAGTTCGTGTTCGGCGTGCGGAACCGGGCGGAGTATGTGGAGCGGTGCGGCGGACTGGAGCGGCTGCGCGCGTCGAGTCGGGTATGCGCGGGAGTGAACTATGGCTACTGAGGCAATGGGTTGTCATCCTGAGCGAAGCGAAGGAGGCAAAACGAGGCTCTGGCTCCTTCGCTTCGCTCAGGATGACATGCCAGTTCAGGATGACATGCCAGTTCAGGATGACATGCCAGTTCAGGACCATGCCAGTTCAGGGTGACATGGCAGTCGTTCAGGATGACGTGCCAACACTGCCGGCGCGCGGCTCATGACCTACTCCCCCGCCGAGATGATGGCCACCGTCGCCGCTCGGGAGCTCCGCGACGGCGAGGTCGTCTTCGTCGGCATCGGGCTGCCCAACCTCGCCTGCAATCTGGCCCGGGCGACTCACGCGCCGCGGCTGGTGCTGATCTACGAGTCCGGCGCGGTAGGCGCCGAGCCCGAGCGGCTGCCGGTCTCCATCGGCGACCCGTCGCTGGTGACCGGCTCGCTCATGGTCTGCGGCATGGCCGACGTGTTCCAGTTCCTGCTGCAGAACGGCCGGATCGAGGTCGGCTTCCTCGGGGGAGCGCAGATCGACCGGTTCGGGAACATCAACACCACCGTCGTGGGAAGCTACCAGCATCCGACCGTGCGACTGCCGGGAAGCGGCGGCGCCGCCGAGATCGCGATTCACGCGCGCCGCACCATAGTGATCTCGCGGCTGAGCCGGCGGGCTTTCCCCGAAGCCGTGGACTTCATCACCAGCCCGGGTCACCGCATGCGCGGCCGCACCCGGAGCGAGCTCGGCATGCCGGGCGCGGGTCCGGTCCGGGTCATCACCGACAAAGGGATCCTCGAGGCCGACGAGGATACCGGTGAGCTGGTGCTGGCTTCGCTCTACCCTGGCGTCACGGCCGACGAAGTGCGCGCGGCCGTCGGCTGGCCGCTCCGCTGCCGGGGCACGGCGCTCGGGGTGGAGCCCCCCGGCGAACCGGAGCTGCGGCTGCTGCGCGAGGTGCTCGATCCCGATGGCCTCTACCTGAGGAGTTGACCAATGGCGACCGGCGTGGTTGCGCCCGAGACCGCGACCCACGAGCTGCCCCGCGCCATGGGGCTTCGCGACCTGGTGCTCTTCAATATCGTCGCCATCCTCAGCCTCCGCTGGTTCGCCACCGCGGCGGCGGCGGGGCCCCATTCGGTCTCCCTCTGGGTGCTCGCGGGGCTGCTCTTCTTCGTGCCGCAAGGACTCGCGGTGAGCCATCTGGCGTCGCGCTATCCCAACGAAGGGGGTATCTACTTCTGGACCAAGCGCGCCTTCGGAGAGGGACACGGGTTTCTCTGCGGCTGGTGCTACTGGGTCAACAATATCCTCTATTACCCGAATCTCCTGATGTCCACCGCGGTGGTGGGGACCTACGTCTTCGGAAGGGGCGGCACCGGGATGGAGAGCAACTGGAGCTACGTGCTCCCCGCGACGCTGGGGGCGCTCTGGCTCGCGGTCGCGCTCAACATCGTCGGGCTCAAAACCGGCCGCTGGCTCCAGAACCTGGGTGCGGTCGGCAGCTACCTGCCCGGCGTTCTCCTCGTGTCGCTCGGCGTCTACGCCGCCTTCACCCGTCCGCCCGCCACCCCGATGTCGCTGGAGACGCTGATACCCGACCTGGGCGATTGGTCGTCACTCAATCTCTGGGCGTCGATCGCGTTCGCGTATGCCGGGCTGGAGCTCTGCGCCGTGCTGGGCGACGAGGTTCGAGACCCTCGGCGAACCCTGCCACGCTCGATTCTGATTTCGGCGCCCCTCATCGCATTCCTGTACATCGCGGGCACCGTCTCGGTACTCTGGCTCATCCCCACGGGCGAGGTGAACATCGTCTCCGGGTTTCTCCAGGCGCTCGCGGTCGGGGCGAGCGAGGCGGGCGTGGTCCTGGCGTGGCTCGCTCCAGCCGCCGCCGCGATGTTTGTGATCGGGAACATCGGCGGGGTCGGCGCGTGGCTCACCGGACCGGCGCGGGTGGCGTTCGTGATCGGGCTCGACCGCTACTTCCCGCCGGCGTTTGGAAGGGTGCATCCCCGCTGGAAGACTCCCTACGTGGCGATTCTGACCCAGGCGGTGCTCGCGTCGCTTTTCCTGCTGCTGTCCGTGCTGGGACGGGGGACCACCGTGGAGAAGGCCTACCTGGTCATTCTCGACACCATGCTGCTGGTGTACTTCATTCCCTACATCTACCTCTTCCTCTGTTACCTCACCGACCGCCTGCGTGGCGCGGCAGTTGGTGAGTCCCCTGGGGGCCGGGCCAAGGCCGGCGTGATCGGGCTCAGTGGCCTCGCCTTGACCTTGCTCGCCATGGTGATTGCCACAGTGCCTCCCGCCGGCACCGAGGAGCCCTGGCTCTTTCGCCTCAAGGTCATCGGTGGCGCGGGCGCCTTCGTCCTTCTGGGTGGCATCCTGTATCTCCGGGGTCGGCGTTGATCCGGCGGGGGGTGCTGCTGCCGGCGACTTGCCTGCTGGTCGCCGGCGGCACGCTCCATGCCCAGCGCGCGGGCGTGCTGCGCCAGGTCAAGACCCCTCATCCCTACTACTTCCGCGAGATGCTGATTCCCCAGGTGACCTCCGGGCCGAGTGGCGCCGCTTGGTCGCCCGACGGCGGTGAGCTGGTCTATTCGATGCAGGGCTCGCTCTGGCGCCAGCGTCCCGAAGATCGGGAGGCGCGTCAAATCACCGATGGTCCCGGTTACGACTACCAGCCGGACTGGTCGCCTGACGGACGCCGCGTGGTGTACGCCTCCTACCGGGACGACGCCATCGAGCTCCGCCTGCTCGACCTTCAGTCCGGCCGATCGTCGCCCCTGGTCGCGAACGGGGCGGTCAACATCGAGCCACGCTGGGCGCCCGACGGAGCCCGAGTGGCATACACCTCGTCGGCACATGAAGGGCTGTGGCACGTTTTCGTGGTGGAGGTGGGCGCGGACGGCCCGAAGGGGGAATCGAGCCGCATCACGGCGGATCGCGACAGCGGACTCCCGCGGTATTACTACCACCGAAAGGACCAGTACTTCTCGCCGACGTGGTCCCCGGACGGACGCGAGCTGCTTCTCGTCTCCAATCAGAGACGGGTCTGGGGCTCCGGCGGGTTCTGGCGGATAGATGCGAGTGACGGCAAGAACGAGCGGGAGATCCACTATGAAGAAACCACCTGGAAGGCGAAGCCCGACTGGAGTCGCGACGGACGCCGCGTGGTGTATTCCTCGTACCTCGGCCGGCAATGGAACCAGCTCTGGCTCACCACCTCCGATGGAGACAATCCGCTCCAACTGACCTACGGCGAGTTCGACGCCACCGCCCCCCGGTGGTCGCCGGGAGGCGACCGCATCGCGTATGTGAGCAACGAGCGGGGCAACACGTCGCTGTGGATCCTGGAGACCACCGGCGGCGCGCGCCGCGAAGTTCGGGTCGAGCGCCGGCGGCACCTTCATCCGGTGGGAACGGTGCGGCTGATGGTGACCGACGCGGCCGGCGCCCAGATGCCGGCCAGGATGTCGGTTGTCGGCTCCGACGGCAGGAGCTTCGCCCCGGACGACGCGTGGCGCCACGCGGACGACGGCTTCGATAGGAGCGAGCGCCGGTATGAATACGGCTACTTCCACACCAAAGGCACGGCGTCGCTCACCGTGCCTGCCGGCAACTACGAGATCGAGGTCTCCCGGGGGCCGGAATACCGGGTAGTCACCAGGTCCGTCGACGTCATGCCGGGCTTCAACCCCCCGGTACGCGTGTCCCTCCCCGTCGTCGACGACGTCGAGGCTCGCGGCTGGTACAGCGGCGACCTGCACGTCCACATGAATTACGGCGGGGCCTACCGGAACGATCCGACCAGGCTGGCTCTCCAGGCGCGAGCGGAGGACCTGCACGTGGTCGAGAACCTGATCGTGAACAAGGAGGGCAGGGTGCCCGACGTGGCGTGGTTCCGAGCGGGTCCCGACCCGGCCTCCAGGCCCGGCACCCTCATCGTGCATGGGGAGGAGTTTCACACCAGCTTCTGGGGCCACGTCGGCCTGCTCGGGCTCAAGGAGCACCTCGTGCTCCCCGGATACGCCGCGTACGCCAACACCGGGCTCGCCAGCCTTCAGCCCACCAACTCCCGGGTGTTCGACATTGCCCACGCGCAAGGCGCGGTCACCGGCTACGTGCATCCCTACGATGCCGACCCCGATCCGGGGGACACCACGCGCGCCCTGACGCACGCGCTTCCGGTGGACCTCGCGCTCGGAAAGGTGGACTACTATGAGGCGGTTGGCTTCGTGGACGATCTGGCGGCTACTGCCACGGTGTGGTACCGGCTGCTCAACTGCGGATTTCGATTGGCCGCCGGGGCCGGCACCGACGCGATGGCCAACTTCGCCTCGCTGCGCGGTCCGGTGGGGATGAACCGGGTGTACGTGAGAAGTGGAGCGCCGCTGGAGCATCGGCGCTGGCTGTCGGCGCTGAAAGCTGGCCGGAGCTTCGCGACCAACGGCCCGCTGCTCGGAATGACGGTGGATGGAAAAGATCTGGGCGGCGAGGTGGCCCTGCCCGCGGGGGCCCGGGAAGTCACCGTCAAGGTCAGACTGCGGTCGAATGTCCAGGTGGACCATCTGGAGCTGGTCCACAACGGCCGGGTGATTCGCCGGCTACCGCTGGCGGACGACCGGCGCTCGGCCACCGCCACCGTGCGTGTGCCGGTGGATCGGAGCGGTTGGGTCCTGCTCCGGGCCCGGGGCGACAAGGCCAGGTATCCCACGCTCGACATCTTCCCCTATGCGACGACCAGCCCGATCTACCTGACCGTGGCGGGGAAGCCCGCCCGATCACCGGAGGATGCCCGTTACTTCGTCCGGTGGATCGATCGCATGCGCGCGTCGGTGGATGCCCACGAGGGCTGGAACAGTGACGCCGAACGGGTGGAGACCCTGGACCTGCTCGCTCGCGCCCGGGCGGAGTACGAGCGCCGGGCGGAGTGACCCGCTACGCCCGCCGGATCGGCCTCTTCTCGGGAACCATGGCCGTCATCGGCGGCATCATCGGGGGCGGGATCTTTCGCACGCCCGCGGCAGTCGCCGAGCGGGTGGGGTCGCCGCCGCTCATTCTGGCGGCGTGGGTGGCTGGTGGCGTAGTTGCCCTGATCGGAGCGTTCTGCTTCGGGGAGCTGGGCCAGCGGCGGCCTCGAGCCGGCGGCGGCTATGTCTACTTGAGGGAAACCTGGGGGCCGCTTCCCGCCTTTCTCTACGGCTGGGCGCTGCTCCTGGTGATTGCCAGCGGCGCGATCGCCGCGATCGCGGTGACCTTCGCCGACTATGCCCTGGCGCTCACCGGCCTGCCGGCGCGGCTCAACCTCCCGCTCGCGATCGCGGCGATTCTCTTCGTGTCGGCGGTCAACTACCTCGGCGTCCGGCCCGGCGCCGTGCTGCAGAACCTGTTCACCGTGCTCAAGCTGGCGGCGCTGGCGGCACTGATCGTGATCGGGTTGGCGGCGGGATTACCGCCCGCCGAACCGTCCCCGCCCGGTGCGCCGGTCGGTTTTGGGGCCGCCCTGGTCCCCATTCTCTTCACCTACGGCGGATGGCAACAGACCAACTTCATCGCCGAGGAAATGGTGGACCCCGAACGGGATCTGCCGCGCGCGCTGGTGCTCGGGGTGGGCACGGTGGTGGTGGTCTATCTGCTGGCCAATCTGACCTATCTCCACGTCCTCGGCGCGGGCGCCCTCGCCGCGAGCACGGCGCCGGCAGCCGAAGCGATGCGTGCGGTGCTGGGACCGGCGGGGGGGACGCTGATCGCCGCCGGAATCGCCGTCTCCACCTTCGGCTTCCTCAATCTGGTCATCCTGGTGACGCCGCGTGTCTTTCAGGCGATGGCGGCAGACGGGGTGTTCTTTCCCCGGCTCGCCCGGCTCCACCCGGTGCACCGCACGCCGGCCGCGGCGATCGCGCTCCAGGCGGTGTGGGCCGCCGTGCTGGTGCTGTCGGGGAGTTTCAGCCAACTGGTCGACTACGTGGCGTTCGCCGACTGGATCTTCTTCGGCCTCACCGTCGCCGGGCTGTTCGTCTATCGGTCCCGGGATCGCCGGCAGGGCGTCGCGGTGCGCCCCGGGGAGTTTCGCGTTCCGGGTTACCCCTGGACCCCGGCAGTCTTCGTCGCGGCGGCGATCTTCGTGGTGGCGAGCTCGGTCGTCGCCAATCCCCGCAATTCGCTGATCGGCACCGGGCTGCTGGGGTTGGGGGTGCCGGCGTACTGGTACTGGAGACGGTGCGGCAGCGGTAAGGGCACCGGCAGGCCCGCAGCCAGGGAGACCATCAAGGGATGACGCACCGACTGAAGATCGGGTGCCTGGCGGCGGCGGCCGCCACGGCGATTGGGGCCTGTGGTCGCGGGGGCCAGGGGGGAACAGCCGATAAGGCTGCCGGTGGGTCTCGCGACCGCAGTGCAGTCCGAATCATCATGGTGAGCCACGGCCAGACCTCCGACCCGTTCTGGTCGGTCGTGGCCAACGGCGCGGACGATGCCGCTCGCGAGCTCGGCGTCCGCTTGGAGTATCAGGCCCCGAGCAGCTTCGACATGGTGCGCGAGAGCCAGCTCATCGACGCCGCGGTCGCCAGCCGGCCTAGCGCGCTCGTGATCTCTGTGCCCGATCCGGACGCGCTGGCCCGGTCGATTGAGGCGGCGGTGGCGGCCGGGATTCCGGCGCTCTCGGTCAACGCCGGCGATGCGGCGTGGAAGCGGCTCGGATTCCTGGGACATATCGGCCAGACCGAGTACGAATCGGGCCGCGCCGCCGGGGAGCGGCTTGCCGCGGGCGGAGCCAGGCGCGTGCTCTGCGTCAACCACGAGGTCGGGAACCTCTCCCTGGACACTCGGTGCCGAGGGCTGGCCGACGGTCTCGCCGAGGCCGGCGGCACCATGCAGGTGCTCGGCGTGAGTCTCGCCGACCCCGAAGACGCGAGCCAGCGCATCAGAGGGGCGCTGGCT
>JACCRH010000005.1 GCA_013813675.1 Gemmatimonadales bacterium | reverse complement strand
ACGCCGGCGAGATCCTCGAGGTGCTGAAGCGCACCTACAACCGCCAGCGGCAGGCCAGCATCACCCAGGAGATCGCGGAGATCGTCGGCGGCGCGGCGGCGCTGCAGGGGTAGGCGGTACGGGCTGGGAGCAGGATGACGGAGTAGTCAATCGGGCCAGCCGGGAACCAAGCGGGAAACCAAGAGGGAGCACAATGGCCACAGCGATCGCGACCGAGAAGAAGACCCCCACCGGCACCGCCGCCAGAAACGTCGGCCGGGTGGTGCAGGTCATCGGTCCGGTGCTCGACGTCGAGTTCGAGCCGGAGCACCTGCCGGAGATCTACAACGCGCTGGAGATCGAGGACGACAGCGGCGGCTTCAAGGTGCGGCTCACCGCCGAGGTGCAGCAGCACATCGGGCAGAACCAGGTGCGCGCGGTGGCGATGAGCACCACCGACGGCGTCACCCGCGGCATGAAGGTCACCGATACCGGCAGCGCCATCACCGCCCCCGTCGGCAGCGCTGCGCTGGGCCGGATCCTCAACGTCCTCGGGGAGCCGGTGGACGGGGGACCGCCGCTGCCCCAAGACGTGGAGCGCTGGCCCATCCACCGGGAAACCCCCAAGTTTACCGACCTCGAGCCCAAGACCGAGATCTTCGAGACCGGCATCAAGGTCATCGACCTCATCGCCCCGTTCGTGAAGGGCGGCAAGATCGGCCTGTTCGGCGGCGCGGGGGTGGGCAAGACGGTGGTCATTCAGGAGCTGATCAACAACGTGGCCAAGGGCCACGGTGGCAAGTCGGTGTTCTGCGGGGTGGGCGAGCGGACCCGCGAGGGCAACGACCTCTACCTCGAGTTCCAGGAGGCCAAGATCCTGGAGAACGTCGCCCTGATCTACGGCCAGATGAACGAGCCGCCGGGCGCCAGGCTCCGGGTCGGACTGACCGGCCTCACCATCGCCGAATACTTCCGGGACATCGAGGGGCAGGACGTGCTCCTGTTCATCGACAACATCTTCCGGTTCACCCAGGCGGGCTCCGAGGTCTCCGCGCTGCTGGGCCGGATGCCCAGCGCGGTGGGCTACCAGCCGACGCTGGCCACCGAGATGGGCGACCTGCAGGAGCGGATCACCTCGACCACCAAGGGCTCGATCACCTCGGTCCAGGCCATCTACGTGCCGGCCGACGACCTGACCGACCCCGCGCCGGCAACGGCCTTCGCCCACCTCGACGCGACTGTCGTGCTCTCCCGGGCGATCTCCGAGCTGGGGATCTACCCCGCGGTGGACCCGCTCGACAGCTCCAGCCGGATCCTCGACCCCCAATTCATCGGCGAGCGGCACTACAACGTCGCCATCGGGGTGCAGCGCACCCTGCAGCGCTACAAGGCCCTGCAGGACATCATCGCGATCCTGGGCATGGACGAGCTGTCGGAGGAGGACAAGCAGATCGTCGCCCGGGCGCGCCGGGTGCAGCGCTTCCTCTCCCAGCCCTTCTTCGTGGCGGAGCAGTTCACCGGCTTCCCCGGCAAGTACGTCAAGCTGGAGGAGTCCATCGCGAGCTTCGAGCGGGTGCTCTCGGGGGAGTTCGACCACCTGCCGGAGCAGGCCTTCTACATGGTGGGCGGCATGGACGAGGCGGTCGCGAAGGCCGAGAAGCTGGGATCCTCGTGATGCAAGTCACGGTGATCTCCCCCGAGGCGTCTATGTTTGACGCTGAAGCGGACGCGGTCGTCGCGCCCGCGTACGACGGCGAAGTCGGCATCCTTTCAAACCACGCACCGTTCATGACTCTCCTGGGCTCAGGAACGTTGACCATCCGGCGCGCAGGCAGCGTCAGTCGCTTCGCCGTCCGAGGCGGATTTCTCCAGGTCGTGGACAACCGAGTGCGGGTCGTCGCCGAACACGTAAAAGGAGAGACTCATGCGTCGTAGCTTCTGTGCTGGGATCCTGGCGCTGGCCCTGTTCGCCGGTTTGGCCACGTCGGCCGCGGCCCAGGAAACCGGAACGCCGATTTTCAAGGCGCCGTACCGCTCCTTCGAGAACCACGAGTTCGGAGCCTCGCTGTCCGATCCCGGGTCCGGAGTCAGCTTTGCGGTCGAGGGTTTCTACCGGTATGGCAGGGGACAGAACGACTTCAGCTTGCGCGGTGGCTTCGCCGACGTCGAAGGCGGCGATGCCGCGATTCTCATTGGCGGCGACTTCCGAACCCAGGTGCTGAGCTACAGCGAGACCTTCCCCCTCGACGGGGCGCTGACCCTTGGCCTCGGCGGCATCTTCGGCGACGGCGACGACGTCTTCTTCCTGCCGGTGGGCATCTCGCTGGGCCGGCGCTTCGAGGTCGAAGGCTCGTCCACGACGTTCGTGCCGTACGTCCACCCGAACATCGTACCGGTCTTCGGCGGCGGCGATGCGGTCGATGACGTCCAATTCACCCTCGGCCTTGGCGTGGACATCAAGTTCAGCGAGCAGTGGGCCGTGCGTGCCAGCGGCGGACTGGGCGACATCGAAGGTGTGGGCGTCAGCGTCGCGTACCTGCGCTAGCTCGGGGAGTTTTGACGCCCGGCCGCGGACCTCCGCGGCCGGGCGTTGTCATGTATGGTGATGGGCGTCACCCGGCGCACTTCCATCTTCACGGGAGATCGAGAAACCATGCGAAATGTGAATGGATATTGGGCAGGGCTATTGGCAATGGTGGCCGTGGGGTCGACCGCCGCCTGCAACGAGAGTCGCGACACCGGCACGGTGACCTCCAAGTCGGGAGGCGAGACCTCCAGCGCCCCCGCGGCCGAGGCGGTCGAGGAGCGGGACCACGCCTTGATCCGCGCGGTGAACGCCATTCCCGGACAGGCGGCCGTCACCATCTACGCCGGCGACAGCGCCGCCTTCAAGGACGTGGGCTACAAGAAGGCCACCGGATACGAAGAGATCCCCGACCACATGTACAACTTCCAGATCAAGTCGGGCGACGCCCCGAAGGGAGAGGCCGTGGCCTCGAATCGGGAGAATCTCCAGGATGGCGGTCACTACACCGTGGTGGCGCTTCCCGCCGAAGATCCCGACGACCAGAACCTCCGGGTGCTCGACGACGACCTCAAGCCGATCACCAATGGCAAGGTTCGAATCCGCTTCATCAACGGGGTGGCCGGCGACACCGACGTGGACCTTTTCCTCCGGGGGCAGGAGGAGCCGCTGTTCGACGGCGTCAACTTCAAGGCCGAGGGCGGTTGGAAGGAAGTGGACCCCACCTCCGGCAGCCTGGTGGTGAAGCCCGACAACAAGGACGCCACTCTGGCGACCCTCGCCAGCACCAAGCTGGAGGCGGGGAAGAGCTACACATTCGTGCTGGTCGGAAGGGCGGGTAAGCACGACATCGTCAAGATCGAGGACGCGGTAGCGGTTGAATAGTACGGTCTGGTTCCTCTTCAGCGGCGTGCTGCTGGTCTTCATGGCGATCGGCAGCACGCTGTTGAAGCGCCTGCCGCTGACGCCCGCCATGCTCTGCCTCGGAGCCGGAGTGACCCTCGGCCCCGCGGGCGCCGCGCTCTTCGACGTCTCGTTCCCCGACCACAGCCGTCTCCTCGAGCACGTAACCGAAGTGGCCGTGGTCATCTCCCTGTTCACGGTCGGCCTCAAGCTCCGGGTACCGCTCACCGACCCGCGCTGGCGGGTCCCGCTTCGCCTGGCGGTCATCTCCATGGTGCTGACGGTGGGGCTGGTGACGGCCGTCGGCGTGCTCCTGCTGGGGCTGCCGCTGGGTGCCGCGGTGCTGCTCGGCGGCATTCTGGCACCGACCGATCCGGTGCTGGCCTCGGACGTCCAGGTGGAAAGTCCCTGGGAGCCGGAGCGGCTGCGGTTCTCGCTCAGCGCCGAGGGCGGGTTGAACGACGGCACGGCATTTCCCTTTGTGATGCTCGGCCTTGGGCTCCTGGGCGCCCGCGACCTGGGGCCGGGACTCTGGCGCTGGCTGACGCTCGACGTGCTGTGGGCCGCGGGCGCCGGCCTCGCCATCGGCGGGACGCTGGGCACCGCGCTGGGCCGGCTGGTGCTCTACCTTCGCCGGGAGCACCGGGAGGGGCTCGGCGCCGACGAGTTCCTGGCCCTCGGTCTCATCGCTCTGGCCTACGGGGCTGCGGTGGCGGTCGAGGCGTACGGGTTTCTCGCCGTGTTCGCCGCCGGCGTGGCTTTCCGCCAGGTGGAGTCGCGCGAGACCGGGGCCGATTCGACCGCGCCCGCGGTCCACCCGCACGACGAGCGGGGCAAGCAGGAGTTGGAGGTGGACCCGGTGCTGGCACCGCGCCAGCTCGCCCAGACGGTCCTCACGTTCAACGAGCAGCTCGACCGGTTGGGAGAAGTGGCCGTCGTCCTGCTGCTCGGCGGCCTGCTCCACGCCGTCGAGCCGCCGGCAACGGCGTGGATCGCGGTCGTGCTGCTTCTGCTGGTCATCCGCCCGGTCTCGACCTTCCTCGGACTCGCGGGCGCGGGGCCGGGCGTCACCGGAACCCAGCGGCGGCTCATCGGATGGTTCGGCATTCGCGGTATCGGCTCGATCTACTATCTGACCTACGCGGTGAACCATGGACTTCCCGAGCCGCTGGTGCGCCCTCTGAGCACGATCGCCTTCCTGGTCGTCGCCGTCTCCGTCGTGGCGCATGGGATCTCCGCCACCCCGCTGATGATCCGATATGCCCGGCGGGCCAGGGTCGAGGAAGCGCACTGAGGTGTAGCTGGCGACGCGGCCCCGTGAGCGGCGTCACCGCCGGTGGGGGGATTGTTCCCCATATTTAGCCGTTGGATCGCGCCTTATCCCGTCGTGTCGAGCGTGCTGCTACCGGCGGGTATCTTGTTTCGGGAGGATGGACATGCGGACCATGCTGGCTTCCATCGCGGTGGCGGTGGCTCTGACTGGATGCGAGAGCAGGAACGACCGCGAGACGGGGGACGTGGGGCGGGATACGACCATAACCTCCGAACGGGTGCAGGACACCACGATCGTCACGGCGGACACGTCGATCGACGTGGATACCGTTTCCACCACCGACAATATCGACCGCGCCAAAGAATAGTCGTTCGCAGCGGGATAGCGCGTCGCCACGCCCGGCCGGACATTCCGGCTGGGCGTTGGCGTGTCGCCCTTCAGGGATGAGCGAGAGGGTCTGCCTCGCTTTCCTCAGCGTGGCTGGAATCGGTTGACATCCTTCGAAGCCCCCGGGTAGCTTGCGGCGCCGTTGGTGGGCGCTTGGTGGGCGTGTGCCCGTTTCACCGGAGGGCTTGTGATGAGGCAGGCTGTGCTCGGAATCGTCGTAACGCTCGCCGCCCTTGCCGGCGTCGCGCAGCCGCTCCAGTGCCAGGTGCGGGGCATCCCGGTCTATAACGCGGGCGTGCCCCGGGGGGTGGGCCTCTACGCGGACATCGGCTTTCCCAACGATCGGGCCGG
This sequence comes from Gemmatimonadales bacterium, assembly GCA_013813675.1. Taxonomy (GTDB): domain Bacteria; phylum Gemmatimonadota; class Gemmatimonadetes; order Gemmatimonadales; family GWC2-71-9; genus CAVVWJ01. The sequence goes on along the minus strand of JACCRH010000005.1, from coordinate 814 downwards.
AGGCGGCACCGCCTACGCCGTGACCGGCCGGGGAGGGTTTGGACCTTTCGGCGCGACCGCGATCCTCTCCTCGTACAATCCCGATGGCCCCACCGACTCCGACCTGTCGGTCGGCGCCACGCTCAACTACCGGATCTTCGGCGGCCCCCTCGTGCCGCTCGCCGTCACCCTGCAGGGCGGCATCGGCTACGCCAAGCCGGACGACGGGACGCTGCTCAACCTGGACGTCACCGAGCTGCGATTTCCGGTCGGTGTGGGCTTCGCGCTCACCATCCCGAATCCGGTGCTGGCGATCAAGCCGTGGCTCGCCCCCAGGCTCGACATCGTGCGCACCTCGGGGGCCGCGTTCGACGCCAATACCAGCAGCGATTTCGGCCTGAGCGGCGGCATCGAGCTCAACACGCTCGGCGGGTTCGGCCTTCACGCCACGTACGATGCGATCTTCCGCGAGGGAAGCACGCCCGGAGTCTTTGGCGTGGGCGCGCACTACACGTTCAGAGTGCCTGGTTTGTGAGGCTGCCGCGCCGGGCGCTGCCCGCGCTGCTGGTTCTCTGGTTGGTCGGGTGCGCCCAAACCTTCGACGCCACCACACTGGGGGTCCCGGCCACCGTGGCGTCGCCCGCGGGGCAGCCGGCTCAGGGCGACCGCTTCTCGGTGGGCAGCAAGGCGGTCTTCGGCTTCTGGGGACTGCTGAAGTTCAGGGAGCCGTCGCTCCGGAGGGCCTTGGCGGCGCAGCTAGCCGGAGGGAGCGGCATCGCGGACTTGAGGATCAGGGTGCGGAGCCGGTGGACCGATGTGCTGATCACCGGGCTCA
>JACCRH010000004.1 GCA_013813675.1 Gemmatimonadales bacterium | reverse complement strand
TAGCGGAGCGACCAGCGCAGACCCACGGTGAGCGGGACCATGAACGCGGTCTTCTCGTCCAGCGTCTGGGCGTCCACCGCGCCCTTGAAGATCGCGTGCAACCGGCCTTCGGCAAACAGCGCGGCCGACCCCAGCTTGAGATCGAAGCCGGCGCCCGCGTTGGCGCCGAACTTCGTCTGGGACTCGAACGCCTGGTCCTCGACGGTGGTCTTCCCGTTGTAGAGGCCCACGCCACCGATCAGATAGGGGCGAGCCGCCGCCGCGCTGGGAAGCGCGAACACGGCGTTGTCGGAAGCACCGGACTTGGCCCCAGCCCGCAAACCACTTGCCAGGCGACGTTTCATCGCCGCAACACCGGGTGTCAGTCGGCTGCGACTCCTCGGGTTAGCCGGCCTGCGACCGTCCTCGCCGAACCCCGGAGCGCCCGGTCTGGGCCCGCCCCGGCGACCACTTGCAGCGCGTGATGCAAGGCCGGGCGGAGAAGCGCGGCGGCTTACTATTCCGCCCATGGCGCGTGCAACCGTTGTCCATTCCCGATGAAGCTGGCCGCCGTGGCCGACGCCTCCCGGCGCGTCAGCGAGACCCCCGGCCGCCGGGACAAGGTCGGCCTCTTGGCCGCGCTTCTCGCCCGGACCCCGCCAGACGAGATCGAGATCGCCGCCGCGTTCCTCTCCGGCGCCGTGCGGCAGGACAAGCTCGGGCTGGGCTGGGCCTCCATCCAGAGCGCCATGCCCGGCGCCGCGGCGGAGTCCGCGTCGGTCGAGCTCCCGGAGGTGAACGCGGTGCTCGACCGGATCGCGCGCGCCGCCGGCAAGGGCTCGGCGGACGCGAAGCAGCGGCTGCTGCGGGAGCTGCTGTCGCGGCTCACGGCCGAGGAGCAGCGATTCCTCGCCGGATTGATCGTGGGCGAGCTGCGCCAGGGCGCCCTCGAAGGGCTGCTGGTCGAAGCGGTCGCCCGCGCCGCGGGTTGCCCCGCCGCTGAGGTGCGGCGAGCGCTGATGATGGCGGGAGACCTGCCGGCCGTCGCTCGAGCCGCCCTGGACGGCGGCGGCACGGGACTGTCGGCGTTCGCCGTGCAGCTTTTCCAACCGGTGCTGCCGATGCTGGCCGGCAGTGCCGAAGACGTGGACCAGGCGATGGCGGAGCTGGGGGCCGCGGCGGTGGAGTACAAGCTCGACGGCGCGCGAGTCCAAATCCATCGGCGCGGCGACGAGGTGCGGGTCTACTCCCGCCGGCTGAACGAGGTGACCGCGGCCGTGCCCGAGCTGGTGGAGGCCGCGCGCCGCCTCACCGCCGTGGAGTTCATCGTTGAAGGCGAGGCGATCGCGCTCCGGCCCGATGGCACGCCCCTTCCCTTTCAGACCACCATGCGCCGGTTCGGCCGGAGGCTCGACGTCGAGCGGGTGCGCGAAGAGCTGCCGGTGACGCTCTTCCTGTTCGACCTCCTCTATCTTGAGGGCGCGCCGCTGCTGGACGAGCCGCTGCGCCGCCGCGCCGAGCTGCTGGCCGGCTCAGTGCCCGCCTCGCTGATCGTCCCGCGGGTCGTCACCGCGTCGGCCGAGGAGGCCGGCGAGTTCCACCGGGCCGCGATGGCGCGGGGGCACGAGGGTGTGATGGTCAAGGCACTCGACGCCGCCTACGAGGCCGGCCGGCGGGGCCGGCGCTGGCTCAAGGTCAAGACCGTGCGGACGCTCGACCTCGTGGTGCTGGCCGCCGAGTGGGGTCACGGCCGCCGGCGCGGCTGGCTCAGCAACCTCCACCTCGGGGCTCGCGACCCCCACCAGGGTTTCGTCATGCTGGGCAAGACGTTCAAGGGGATGACCGACGAGATGCTGCGCTGGCAGACCGAGCGGCTCAGCGAACTGGAGGTCAGCCGGGACGGTCACATCGTGTACGTGCGGCCGGAGCTGGTGGTGGAGGTGGCCTTCAACGACCTGCAGGCCAGCCCGCAGTATCCCGGCGGACTCGCCCTCCGGTTCGCCCGGGTCAAAGGCTATCGGCCGGACAAGTCGTCGTCCGAGGCCGACACGATGGATACGCTCCGGGAGATCTACCGGATGCAGGGCGCCGGGTGAGCCGCAGAGTGCCCGCCGACACGGCGGCGTCGGTTCGATAGCGACTATGGTGCGCAACGTTTTCCAGCGGAGGGTGCGATGGCGATGACCGGTTCGGCGGAAGCAGGTGTCTGGATCGAGCGTCTCGCCCGGGCAGGTTTCGCGGCGAACGGCGTGGTGTACCTGCTGATCGGGGTGCTGGCTTTCATGGCCGCCGCGGGACAGGGGGGCGACACCACCGGGACCCACGGGGCGCTCGAGGTGTTGCTCCGCCAGCCGCTGGGCCGATACCTCCTCGGCCTGCTGGCCGCCGGGCTGTTCGGCTACGCGCTCTGGCGGATCATCGCCGCCATCGCCGATCCCGAGAGTGGCGGCCGGGCCGCCTGGAAGCGCGGGTTCGTACGGCTGGGTTACGCCGGCAGCGCGATCGTGCATGCCGCGCTGGGATGGGAGGCGGCCAGACTGGCTCTAGGCCGGAGCGGGACAGGAGGCGACGATGCGGCGCAGGACCGTACCGCCCAGCTCATGGCCTTACCCTGGGGCCAGTGGCTGGTCGCGCTCGCGGCGGCCGGCGTCGCCGGCTACGGCATTACCCAGATCGTGCGAGGACTGCGGGGCGATATCGACAAGCACCTGGCACTCGGCCGGCTCGGGCCGGACGAGCGGCGGCTGGTGGTGCGCGCGGCCCGCATCGGCATGGTTGCCCGGGGAGCGGTCTTCGTGATCATGGGACTGTTTCTGGTCACCGCGTCACTGGAGCGTGATCCGAGCGAGGCGGGCGGACTGGGCGAGGCGTTGAGAGCACTGCGGGATCAGCCGTACGCCCCCTACCTGCTCGGCGGCGTGGGCCTCGGACTGGCAGCGTATGGCGCCTTTCAATTGGCGCGGGCCCGCTACCGGGTGATCGCCACTCCGTGAGGGCGTGAACTGATGCCGGCTCAACTCCCGAACTTCCGCTCCCGGGCGCGAGCATCGAGGATCTGGCGCACCTTGGTGACCAGCGGCTCGGGCTCCAACGGCTTTTGCAGGAACTCTCCTCCCTCGTCCATCAGTCCCCGGCGCACCGCGTCGACCCCGGCGTACCCCGAGATGAACAACACCGGAATGCCCGACCATCGCGTTGCCAGCGCCGCGGCGAGCTGCTTGCCACCCATGCCGGGCATCACCACGTCCGCGAGGATGAGATCGGGTGGCGAGGGTGCCCGCTGGGCGAGCTCCAGGGCGTGGCGCCCGTCGCGCGCCTCGATCACGGTGTAGCCGGACTCCCGCAGCGACCGCGCGACGATGGCCCGCACCGCCGGCTCGTCCTCCGCGACGAGTATGGTCTCAGTCCCTCCGCCGGAGACGGTGGGAGCCGCCGCCCGTTCGGCCTGCCGGCCGGCGCCCGCCAGCGGGAGATAGATCCGGAACGACGATCCCTGCCCGGGTTCACTGTAGACCGACACGAAGCCACCACTCTGCTTTACGATGCCGTACACGGTGGCCAGACCCAGACCGGTCCCCTCGCCCACCCCCTTGGTAGTGAAGAACGGCTCGAAGATGTGCTCGAGGGTCTGCCGCTCCATTCCCACTCCGGTGTCCGTCACGATCAGTGCCGCGTAGTGGCCGGGCTCGATCGGGTCCACCCCCTTGATCGTCACCGGGGCCTGGTCCACCTCCACGTCCACCGTTTCGATGGTAAGCGTCCCTCCCTCCGGCATCGCGTCGCGGGCGTTGAGTGTGAGGTTGAGGAGTACCTGGTCGAGCTGTCCCGGATCGGCCTTGACCTGGCCCAGGTCATCGGCGAGCCGCAGCTTGACCTGGGACATCTCGCCCAGGGCCCGTTGGAGGATGGGCTCGAGCGTCGTGATCACGCTGTTGAGGTCCACCATCTGCGGCTGAAGCACCTGACGCCGGCTGAAGGCGAGCAGTTGCTGGGTGATCGCGGCGGTTCGGCGGGCCGCGCGGCGGATGTGCTCGATATCGACGCGGGGCGCGTCGTCGCGCACCGCCCGCGCCAGGAACTCGGCGGCGCCGAGGATCACCGTCATCTGGTTGTTGGCTTCGTGCGCGATCCCGCCTGCCAGCCGTCCGACCGTCTCCATCCGGTCCGACTGCCTGATCCGCTCCTCCGCCAACCAGCGGTCCTCGGTGTCCGTCAGGGTGCCGATCCATTCCCGCACCGTGCCGTCCGGACGCTGCACCGGGGCGGCCCGTGCGACGAAATGGCGGTGGCCCTGGTGCTCCTGCGACCAAAGGCGGCCCCGGCTGTCCCAGATCTCCCGCTCGTCGCGCGCCCGGGACCAGGAGCGCAGCACCGCCTCGCGATCGTCGGCGTGGATGGCGCTCAACCAGCCGAACCCCTTCTGCTCGTGCCACGGCTGGCCGGTGTACTTCTCCCACGAGGTCTGCGGGGTGTCGAACCGTCCCTCCGGGTCGGCGGTCCACACGATCGAGCTCGTCGCCATGACCAGGGCTCGATAGCGCTCCTCCCGCCGAGCCAGCTCCGCCTCGGCCCGCTTCCGCTCGGTGATGTCGCGCTTGATCGAGGAGGCGCCGACCACCTTGCCCGAGGAGTCCCAGATCGGCGACACGGTGTCGGCGATGTCGATCCTGGTGCCGTCCTTCCTGATCCGGACGGTGTCCGGGAAATCCACCCGCTCGCCGCGACTGAGGCGCTGGAGCAGATCGCTCTCCGCGTCGTGAAGCTCCTCCGGGATGAGCACGAAGATCGATTGTCCCACCATCTCGCGCTCGCTGTAACCGAAGATCCGCTCAGCCGCCGCGTTCCAGCTGGTCACGATGCCATCGATCGACTTGCCGACGATCGCGTCGCTGGACGAGGCCACGATGGCGGCCAGCCGGGTGGTGATGGCTTCCGCCTCGCGGCGGTGGGTGATGTCCTGCATCGCACCCACGACCCGGATCGCGTGACCCTCGGCGTCCCGGGCGAGCAAGGCCCGCTCCAGAATGTGGGCGTAGGAGCCGTCGACCCGGCGGAAGCGGTACTCCTGCTCCCACGACTGGGCGCCACCCTGGATCGCCGCCCGGGACGCCGCCTCCGTGCTCGCCAGGTCGTCGGGGTGGACCCTGTCTGCCCAGTTTTGATGCTGGTCGCCAGGCAGCAGCACGACATCCTCGGGGGCCACCCCGAAATACGGCCGGGTGGTACCGGCCCAGATGATGTCGCCCCGGAGCAGATCCCAATCCCAAAGCACGTCCTGGGTGGCCCGGGCGGCGAGTTGAAACCGCTCCTGGGTCTGGCGCACCTGGTCCTCCCCCTGGGGGGCGAGGCCCGCCGCTCGGGCGGGATCAGGAGTAGCGGACACGTGCGGACACCGCGGGCGGCGGCGAAGTGGGTTGGTTCATTTTGTGGAATCGGGACTCGTGCGTCGGGGCCATGACTCGACCTGACCCGGGTGGCGAACTGTTAGCCAGCGCGGTAGTATAGAACCGCTTGCGAGCATAAAAAGTAATGCAGGCCAGGCAAGACTTTGGAGGATCCGCTGCATGCCCTCATGGACCGATCTCCTTACCCGGGCGGAATCGGGCGACCACGTCGTCCACCTGTATGGTGAGGACGACCAGCTTCTCGCCAGGAACGTCAGCCGCTACCTGGCCGAAGGGATCAGGCGATCGGACGGCCTCATCGTCGTCGCCACGCCCGAGCACACCCAGGCGGTCGCCCGCCATCTCACCCAGGAAAACGCCCGCGCCACGCTCGAGGCGGAGCGCGAAGGGCGACTGCTCTTCCTCGATGCCCGCACCACGCTCGCGCAGCTTCTGGTGGACGGCTGGCCGGACCAGTCGCGGTTCGACGCCGTGGTCGGCGGAGCCTTGAGGACGGTGCGGGAGCGCTCGGGCAGCGGAAGGGTTCGCGCCTTCGGTGAGATGGTGAGCCTGCTCTGGGCCGAAGAGCGCTATGCCGAGGCCGCTTGCCTGGAAGACCTCTGGAATGGGGTACTCGCGGAAAGCCGCTGCAGCCTGTACTGCGCCTACCGCATCGACCTGTTCGACGAGACGGCAAACCAGTCCGGCCTGAGCTCCATCCTCGGCGCCCACAGTCATCTCTTCGCCGGACCAGGAACGATGCTTTCCAGCGGGCGGACCGCTAGGTAGCCGGTCCGTCCAACGCCTCCCGGACGGCTACCGCAAGCGCATCCGGCGAGAACGGCTTGGGCAGGAACGCCACCTCCTCCTGCACGATGCCCTGCCGCAACACGACGTCGGCGGTATAGCCCGACATGAAGAGCACCCGGAGGCCTGGAATCCGTGCGGTCATGGCTTCCGCCAGCTCTTGCCCACCGCCTCCCGGCATCACGACATCCGCCAGCAGCAGATCGATCGCGCCACCGATCTTCTCGGCGCACTCCCTCGCCGTCGCCGCGTCCGACGCTTCGATGACCCGGTAGCCGGCGCTTCCGAGCATGCGGGAGGTGAGCTCGCGGACGGACGCGTCGTCCTCCACCAGGAGAATGGTCTCGTGCCCCGCGGGCGGATGTCCGTCGCTTGCGGCGGCCGGAACCGGCGCGGCGCTGGCCTCGCGAGGGAGCAGCACGGTGAATCGGCTGCCCTGGCCCGGATCGCTCTCCACTTGGACGTGACCACCGGACTGCTTCACGATGCCGTAGCACATGGCCAGGCCGAGGCCGGTCCCGGAGCCGGGGGGCTTGGTGGTAAAGAAGGGCTCGAAGATCCGGGCGCGCACCTCGGGGGTCATACCCACCCCGGTGTCGGTGACGAAGAGGGTTACATACTCGCCGGGATTGGTCTCCGCGTGACGGCGGGAGGCTGCCTCGTCGAGCACAATCTTGGCTGTCCCGACCCGGAGCATCCCGCCCGCCGGCATCGCGTCCCGGGCGTTCGCCACCAGGTTCAAGATCACCTGCTCCAACTGGCCGGGGTCCACCCGGGTCAGGCAGGCGTCGGAGTCGAGCTCGATGACCACCTCGATGTCATGGCGGCCGGGAGGGGTGTCAAGTGCGCGGCAGACTTGACGGGTGACGGCTGATCCGGCATGGTAACCCTGGTCCGGCATGGTAACCCTGGTCCGGCATGGATCGACCCTTCACCAGGAAACCTCCAGACCCCCACCCGGAGGTGTACGATGTCCGCTCGCTCCGCATGCCTCGTTGCGCTAGTCGGCTCGGCTGTCGGGCTCGCCGGCTGCCGCGCCGACAAGCCCGCCGTTGACGCCGCGAGTTCCAAAAGCACTCCGCCCGGGTCCCAGCCCTCGGGCGCCGTGGGCGGGAAGAACGTTCTGACGATCACCGCCAGAGACTACGCGTTCGACGCCCCCGCCCAGATTCCGGCCGGGATCACTACGATCCGGCTGGTCAACCAGGGCCCCGCGCTGCATCACGTGCAGTTGATGAAACTCGGAGAGGGAAAGCGGCTCGCCGACTTCCTCACCGCGCTCAAGGGCGAGCGGCCTCCCACCTGGGCTACCCCCGCGGGCGGACCCGCGCCGCCAGAGGTCGGGAGCACCAGCACCTCGATCCAGGCGCTGGAGCCGGGCACCTACGCCCTGATCTGCTTCATTCCCGCCGCGGACGGCATGCCCCACGTGATGAAGGGCATGTCTCGCGAGCTCGAGGTCGTGGAAGCCAGCCGGCCAGCCGGCCCGGAGCCCGAGGCCGATCTGGTCGTCACCCTGAAGGACTACGACTTCGAACTGTCCCGCCCACTCACCGCCGGGAAGCACACGATCCGGATCGACAACGCGGGGGCACAGCCGCACGAGATCGCGATCGTGCGGATGAATGCCGGCAAGAAGCCGCTGGATTTCACCGCCTGGGGGATGAAGCCGGTCGGCCCGCCGCCGGGCACCGTCCACGGGGGCCTGAGCGCCATCATGCCGAAGACGCACTCGTTCATCGAAGTCGACCTGCCTCCCGGTGACTACGGCCTTCTCTGCTTCCTTCCCGACGCCAAGGACGGCAAGCCCCACTTCGAGCACGGCATGGCGAAACAGACCAAGGTGTCCTCATCATGACTCTCCTGAGACCCGATCCCACTTTCTACCCGTCGCCCCGCATGGCCATGGGCGCTCCACCGGAGCGCCACGCCTACGTGGCAACCCTCAATCCGGGCCGCCCCGGCGTGCCGGACGCGATCTGCGTGGTGGACCTGAACCCGGAGTCGCCCACCTACTCGACCGTAGTGCACCGGCTCGACTTGCCCAACGTCGGTGACGAGCTGCACCACTTCGGCTGGAACGCCTGCAGCTCCGCGCTCTGTCCGCCGTCGCCCCATCCACACCTGGAGCGGCGCTACCTCATCGTCCCCGGCATCAGGAGCTCGCGGATCTACGTGGTGGACACCAAGCCCGACCCGCTCAAGCCGAAGATCGTGAAGATCATCGAGCCGGAAACGGTGAAGGCGCGGACCGGCTACAGCCGCCCGCACACCGTCCACTGCGGCCCGGACGCGATCTACATCTCCGCGCTGGGCGGCACCGAGGACGGCAAGGGGCCGGGCGGCGTGTTCCTGCTCGATCACTTCACGTTCGAGCCCCTGGGCGCGTGGGAGATCGACCGGGGCGACCAGTTCCTGGGATACGACTTCTGGTGGCATTACGCCCACGACGTCATGATCACCAGCGAGTGGGGCGAGCCGCGGCAGTTCGAGAACGGGGTCGTGCCGGAGGACCTGCTGGGCAAGAAATACGGCCACCGGATCCACTTCTGGGACTTGCGCAGGCGCAAGCGGACCCAGGTGATCGACATCGGCGACGAGCACCAGATGGTGCTCGAGCTCCGGCCGGCGCACGATCCCCGGAAGACCTACGGGTTCTTCGGCGTGGTGATCAGCGTGGCCGACCTGTCGGCGTCGGTGTGGGCCTGGTATCGGGAGAACGAGACGTTCAAGGTCAAGAAGATCGCCACCATTCCCGCCGAGCCGGCCGATCCCGCGCTGCTTCCTCCGGCCCTCCAGCCTTTCAAGGCAGTGCCGCCGCTGGTCACCGATATCGACCTCTCGCTCGACGACCGATTCCTCTACGTCTCCTGCTGGGGCACCGGGGAGATGCGGCAGTACGACGTGAGCGATCCGCTCGACGCCAAGTTGACCGGCACGGTGCAGATCGGCGGCATCGTGCGCAAGGCGGGGCATCCGAAGGGCGGCCCACTCAAAGGCGGCCCGCAGATGGTGGAGATCTCCCGCGACGGGAAGCGGGTCTACTTCACCAACGGGCTCTACAGCTCGTGGGACGAGCAGTTCTACCCCGAGGGAATGCCGGGATGGATGGTGAAGCTCGACGTGAAGCCCAACGGCGGGATCTCGGTAGACCCCGGCTTCCTGGCCACTTTCGGCGACGCACGGGCTCACCAGGTCCGGCTCGAGGGCGGAGACGCCTCGACTGACACCTTCTGCTTTCCATCCTGACCACGGCGGAATCTGGCTGACGCTGCTGGGGTTCGGGGCCTTCCACGGCCTCAACCCCGGCATGGGGTGGCTCTTCGCGGTGTCGCTCGCGCTGCAGGAGCAGCGCGAGCGCGCGCTCTGGAGAGCGCTCCCGCCCATAGCGCTGGGGCACATGCTCGCCCTGGTGGCGGTGGCCGTGCCCCTCCTCCTGCTTGGGAGCGTGCTGCCGCTCCGAGCGGTCGCGATCGTCGCGGCGGCCGCGCTGCTGGCGTTCGGGGCCTGGAAGCTCGTGCGCTGGTATCGCCACCCCCGGTGGGTGGGGATGAAAGTGGGCGGTCGCGACCTCGTCCTCTGGTCCTTCATCATGGCCACCGGCCACGGCGCCGGGCTCATGGTTGCCCCGGCACTGGTGGCACTCGGAGACGGGCACGACGGGGTGCCCGCGCGAGTGACCCTGAGCGGCATCGGCGCGCATACCGCGGCCTTGCTCGTCGTGATGGCGGCCGTGGCATGGGTAGTCTATCGGTGGGCCGGTCTTGCCATCCTGCGAACCCACTGGATCAACTTCGATCTGGTCTGGGCGGCGGCGCTTCTGCTGACGGGGGGGATCGCGATGGCGGGGGCGCTCTAGGCTGCGGTGACTACTGAGCCTCTCGCCGTTCCGGCCACCCCGACCCGGCGCGTGCTCGCGGGTGGGGTCCGCGTATTTCTGGCGGAGAGCCTGCTCATCCCGACGGGGCTGCTCACCGCCGCCTACCTGGCCCGGCGCCTCGGTCCGGATGGGTACGGCATTTTCATGGTGGCCGCCGCCCTGGTGGCCTGGGTGGAGTGGAGTCTCGCTGCCGTCTTCAGCCGGGCCTCGGTGAGGTTCGTGGCCGAGTCGGTTGACTGGCGGCCTATCGGCTCGACGATCGTGAGCGTCCACCTGGCGATGTCCGCGGCCGCAGCCGCGCTGCTCGGGTCTCTGGCGCAGCCGGTCGCGTCGTTGCTGGCCACGCCCGCCCTCGCAACTTCGGCGAGCGCGCCCTCGCCGCCGCCGCCCGCTGGGTGAGTCGTCTGCTGCTGGTCGTGCTGTTCGTCGAGCTCGGCCGGTCCATCGAGGGCGCCGTTCTCGGCAGCATCGGGGCATCGCTGATCGAGCTTGCCGTCTGCCGTTTCTTCGTGCGGCCGGCCTTCTCGCTCCGGGCGGCGTTTCAGGTCGGGAAGCTGTGGGGCTACGCCGCGCCGCTGCTCCTGTCCGCGGTCGCCCTCAGGCTGTACGACAAGCTCGACCTGGTCGCTTTGACCGCGCTGGGCGGCACGCCGGAACAAGCCGGTCATTACGGCGCCGCGCAGAACCTGGCCATCCTCCCGAGCCTCG
>JACCRH010000506.1 GCA_013813675.1 Gemmatimonadales bacterium | reverse complement strand
CCGATCGTGCTTCTGGGCGCCGCGGTAGTGGGGTACTGGCTCGCCGGCACCAGCCTGCGCCCGGTGGAAGGGATCATGGACGAGGTGGAGGCGATCAGCGATGGACGGAGCCTCCACCGCCGGCTGGCGGTGCCGATCTCCGGCGATGAGATGGCCCGCCTGGCGCTCACCGTGAACGGCATGCTCGCCCGGCTGGAGAAGAGCTTCGACAGCCTGCACCGCTTTACCGCCGACGCCAGCCACGAGCTCAAGACCCCGCTCATGGTGCTTCGGGCCGGGGTGGAGCGCGCCCTGGTGCATCCCGGCGTGCCGGCGGAGATCCTCCAGTCGCTGGACGAGACCCTGGCCCAGATCAACCAGATGTCCGAGATGGTGGAGAACCTGCTGACGCTCGCCCGGGCCGACGAGGGGCGGGCGCCGCTCGCGGTCGAGGAGTGTGATCTCCGGGACCTGATCGGCGACGTGGCGGAGACCGCCGGGATGCTGGGAGAAAGCGCGGGGATCAGCGTGACGAGTGGGATGCCCGCGACCGCGTTGCCGATGGCGGTGGACCGGCACCGGGTCCGGGAGATGCTGCTCAACCTGGTGACCAATGCGATCAAGTACACCCCGCCGGGAGGCACGGTCGGTCTCACACTGGCCAAGGAGGACGGATCGGTCGTCTTCACCGTGGCCGACAGCGGCATCGGCATCGCGCCCGGGGACCTGCCCCACATCTTCGACCGCTTCTGGCGGGCCGACCCGGCGCGCTCCCGCACGGGGGAGCGACCCGGCACCGGCCTGGGCCTGGCCATCACCAAGTGGATCGCGGAAGCGCACGGGGGATCCATCACGGTGCAGAGCCGGGCCGGACGGGGGACGGTCTTCACCGTGCGGCTGCCGCGGGAAGCCCGAGCCAAGGCCCGAGCCGCGACCGCCGAGCCGGTCTCCGGCACGGTGTAGGTGTCATGGTGTCATCCTGAGCGAAGCGAAGGAGGCATGGTCTGGGGCATGTCTCCTTCGCTTCGCTCAGGATGACATCACCGGGCCCTTTTTCACCTACCCTTTTCACCTGGCCTGTTCATCCGCCCCTTTTTCACCGGGCCGAGACGCTGTATGTTATGCCGGTGCCGCCAGCATGCGCTGCCGGACCATAACTGATCCACGTGGTGATTTGACGCCTATTGCAGCCACGTAAAACAACTGCTAAAAAGCGACCGCCCCGTGCGCGTCGCGCAACGGGGCGGAGCCCTATCCAGCCATGAGCCAATCGATCGTCGTCCTCAAGTTCGGCGGCACCTCTCTCGCCACTCCCAGACGTCTCCAACTCGCCGCCCGCCGGGTCCGCGCTCATCTGCGGCGCGGAGAGGCGCCGGTGGTTGTCGCCAGCGCGCTGGGCCACACCACCGATCGGATACTGCGGCGCCTGGAACGCTGCGGCATCGACCCCGCCGTCGCCGGCCGCGAGGTGGATCGCGCCCTCGCGACCGGTGAGACACTATCCTCGGCGATGCTCGCCGGCTGCCTGCGGCAACTGGGCATCCGCTCGGTCAGCCTAAGCGGAGGCGAGGCGGGGTTGGTCGCCTCGGGCGAGTTCGGCCGGGGGGCGATCGTGAGGCTGGACCCGTCGCCGATCCGGCGGTTGATCGCCGCCGGCGCGGTACCGGTGATCGCGGGCTTTCAGGCGACTCGACCCGATGGCGAAACCGTCACCCTGGGCCGCGGGGCCTCGGACACCACTGCGGTGGCCCTGGCGGCCGCGCTCAGCCCGGCGCGCTGCCACATCGTGACCGACGTCGGCGCGGTCTACGACCGCGATCCGAACCTCGACGCGGGCGCTCGGCCCTACCACGAGCTCAGTCACGACGAGCTGCTCCGGCTGGCCGAAGCCGGGGCCCAGGTGATCCATCCCGCGGCTGCCCGCTGGGCGCTCGACCACCGGGTGCCGCTGTGCATTCACAGCTACCGGGCAGTCTTTGGAGCGGAGTACGGCACCCAGGTGGGCTGAGGGGTTTGATCGTCGTCTCAGATCACTTCAACCACCATCATCAAGCCACCGCCCCCTCGTGTCTCCACGTTGTTGTTGGTCGTGTGGTGACCGATATGGCAATGAATCAGCCACTTGCCGGGCTGGCGCGCGGTCCAGATGACGTCGTAGCGCTGCCCGGGTGCGACGTTGACGACATCGGCCTCATATCGAGCCGATGGTTGAAGTGTCTGGCCGTCGAGTGCCACGACCTGGAACGGGCCGCCGTGGACGTGCATGGGGTGAATGAAGCCGTTGTTGGAGCCGATGAAGCGCACCTTCAGGGTCTCGCCGGCGCTCATCCGGATCGTGTCGGTCGCGGGATAGGCGCGGCCGTTGATTGTGAAGTAGTTGGGCTGCGCGCCGTCCATCGGCATGGCCGGATAGGTCAGCCCTTCGCGCAGCAGCCACTCCTGGAGCAGAAGAGTGTACTCGTGATCGGCCTCGAGGTCCGGCGCCGGGTCGGCCGGATCTATGAGCAGGGCGCCGTAGAGGCCCAGCGCCTGCTGCCGGTCCACGTGGTCGTGCGAATGATAGAAATAGGTGCCCGACTGCGTGGCGGTGAACTCGTAGCGGTAGACGGCGCCGTGCTCGATCGGCTCCTGAGTGATGTGGGCCGGGCCGTCCATGACGTTGGGCAGGATGAGCCCGTGCCAGTGCACGGTCGTGGTCTCGGGCAAGCGGTTGGTCACGTCGATCCGCACCCGGTCGCCTTGCCGGAACCGCAGCCGGGGGCCGGGCACCTGGCCGTTGAAGGCATAGGCATCCACCGTGATGCCCGGGAGAATGGTCCAGCGCACGACACTGGTCTCGAGGTCGAACACCTTGACGCCGTTCTCCATCCGTGGCGCCAGCTCGCGGTCGCCGCGGGCATCGAGGCCGCGCGTCGCGACGATGCCGCGCGGGTCCACGGCGGCCATATCGATCATGGCTTCCGCCGGGGTGTCGCGATCCATGATCATGCCGGGTGGCATGATCGCGCCGCCGACTTCGCGTGCCGAGAGTCCGAGGTTCACCCAGTTGGCCGGTGCCACCATGCCCAGCCCGAGCGCCAACGCCGACACGCCCGCGACCGCCGCCAGTTGCGGGCGGGTAACATCCGCCGCCATGTCATGGTGACCCATCTCCCCGCCGCCGCTCGAGTGACCTGCCTCGTGGTGGCCGCCGCCGGCCCGAGCGACATGCTCGGCCTCGAGGGACTTGGGCCCCGGAGCGAGATCGAAGCGGCTGCCGGGCCTCCGCTCCGTCATGAGGCCGTGCTTCAACCGCCGGGCGACCAGCCAGACGTTGGCGGGATACGCCGAGGCGAAACCTGCGATGACGCCGAGCGACATGACGCCCCAGAACAGCAGCTCGGCCGGATCCATAGCGCGCATGTCCCGTCCCATCATGAGAAAGCTCAAGACGGGCGCCATGCCCGCCATCATGAAGTTCATGCTGATGAGCTCGGGCAGGAATGTCTTGCGGACGTTCTCCCAGTAGGTCCCCCCCATCATGGACTTCATGAACAACGACTGAAAGATGAAGAGGCCGAAGGCGAACCCGGTGAGATATTCGACGATCAGGTCTATCCACATGGGGAGGCCGAGCATCGCCGTGATCGCCGCCGCCAGGATGATGCCGGTGGCATCCCCCGCGACGCAGTGGATGGTCGAGCCGACGCCTTGCTTCCACAGCGGTTGGACGAACCTCTCGTGCTCGCCCGGGCGGGGCTCTTTGTCCGCCAGCACGTAGAGCAGCAGTCCGATCGGTCCCAGGTAGAGCGTGACGAGGATGAAGCCCCACTTCATCACCGCCGGCTCGGGATTGTTCCGATACTGGTCCCACGCCACGTAAGCGGTCGAGGTCAGCGCGAGCCCGAACCAGATCACGAGGAAATAGTCGATCGGCTGAATCAGCATGGGCACCCGCCCTCAGCGTATATGCTTGTACATCAGGTCTACCAACTCGTCGTACATGCCTTCGGCCGCTTCGTCTCCGGAGCGGATCGCGGTCGTGGCGCAGTGCTTCAGGTGATTGCGAAGCAGCTCGCGGCCGACCGCCCGCAGCGCCTCCTGCACCGAGCTGATCTGCATCAGGATGTCGGCGCAGTAGCGCTCGCCGTCCACCATCCGCTGGAGGCCCCGGACCTGCCCTTCGATGCGGCGCAGTCGCTTCAGGTTGCGCTCCTTGGGCTCGGCGTCCATCGCGACGGCCAGACGGCCGGCCGAAGGAAGGGTCGGCTCGTCACCGGCGTTCTCCCCCGGTGCTTGAGGCCGATCGGGTGGGGTTGGCGGCATGTCGTTGCTTCCTCGGGTGGGATGGTGATGACTGCGCCTAGGCCGTCCGGAGACGGCGCAGGCGCAGGCTGTTGGTGACCACACTGACCGAGCTCAGCGCCATCGCGGCGCTGGCCAGAATCGGGCTCAGCAGCACGCCGAAGGCGGGGTACAGCACCCCGGCGGCAACCGGGATTCCCACGACGTTGTAGATGAAGGCCCAGAACAGATTCTGCTTCATGGTGCGCATGGTGCGGCGTGACAGGTGAATCGCTTCCGCGACGCTACGGAGATCTCCCCGCATGAGAGTCACGTCACCGGCGTCTCTGGCGATGTCGGTGCCCGTGCCCATGGCGATCCCGACATCCGCCTTGGCGAGCGCTGGGGCGTCGTTCACTCCATCGCCCACCATGGCCACCACCTGCCCGGACTCCTGGAGCCGGGCGATCTCCGCGACCTTGCCTTCCGGCCGGACCCCGGCGATGACCCGCTCCACGCCCACCTGCCGCGCGATGGCGGCCGCTGTTCCGGGATGGTCGCCGGTCAGCAGCACGACATCGAGACCCATGGCTCGGAGCCGGGCGATGGCCTCGCCGCTGGTCGGCTTCACCGGATCGGCGACAGCGAACAGGGCCGCAATGGTGCCGTTGAGGTTGACGTAGAGCGGCGTCTTGCCGTCCGCCGTGAACCGATCCGTCACCGGCGCCAGTTCGCCGACTTCGAGCCCGTACTCGGCCATCATGACGGCGTTGCCGATCACAACGGCCACTCCGTCCACCATACCAACGGCCCCCTGGCCGGTCATCGCCTTGAAGCCTTCTGGCTCGCTCAGCGCGAGTCCCGCTTGCGTCGCTCTGGCGACCACAGCCTCGGCCAGCGGATGCTCGGAGCGGCGCTCGAGCGAGGCGGCCAGCCGCAGCACTTCTGCCTCCGATCGCGTCTGGTCCAGCAGCACGACATCGGTCACCGCCGGCCGGCCCTCGGTCACGGTTCCGGTCTTGTCGAGCACGACGACGGTAACGGCCTGGGCACGCTCGAGTGCCTCGCCGCCCTTGATCAGGATGCCGAATTCCGCGGCCTTGCCGGTCGCCACCATGACGGCAGTCGGAACGGCGAGCCCCATCGCACAGGGGCACGCGATGATCAGCACCGCCACCGCGGCGGCGACGGCCCGGACCAGCGGGGCCTCTGGCGCGAGGAGGTACCACGCCACGAACGTGGCGATCGCGAGCGAGAGCACCGCCGGCACGAAGACGCCGCTGATCCGGTCGGCGAGCCGCTGAATCGGCGCGCGCGAGCCCTGGGCATCGCGCATCAGCTTCACGATCCGGGCGAGCACGCTGTCGGCCCCCAGGCTCGTCGCCCGAAGCTGGAAGGCGCCCGAGCGGTTGATCGTGCCGCCGTACACCGGGCTGCCAGCACGCTTCTCGACCGGCAGGGACTCGCCGGTGAGCATTGACTCATCCACGGCGCTGGCGCCGGCGATCACTTCGCCATCCACCGAGACGTGCTCCCCCGGGCGGACGACGACGGTGTCGCCGGCCACGACCTGCTCGATGGGGAGATCGATCTCCGCACCAGCCCGCAGGACACGCGCGGTCTTGGGCTGGAGCGCGATCAGCTGGCGGAGCGCGGCCGAGGTCTGCCGCTTGGCGCGAGCCTCCAGCGCGTTTCCCATCAGGATGAGCGCGATGATGATGATCACCGCCTCGTAGTAGACGTCGGGCACGAGCCCCCGACTCAGGAACAGGCCGGGCGCGACGGTCGCGACGACCGAATAGAGGAACGCGGCCCCGGTGCCCACGGCGATCAAGGTGTTCATGTCCGCCGAGTGATGGCGGAAGGCGGCCCAGGCCCGGGTGTAGAAGTGGCGGCCGGCCCACCCCATGACCGTAACCGTGGCGGCAAGGAGTGCCGCCAGGATGATCCGATGATCGATCTGGTAGAGCCACGGCAGCGCAGCCTCCACCGCCGGCGATAGCCGACCCATCACCCACCCCATGAGCGGATCGGCACTCCCGTGACCGGTGCCGCCGAGCCCTGTGGTCGACAGCGGCGCCATCAAGGGCATCGAGAGGAGCATCGCGACCAGACCGAGCGCGCCGCTCACGAGCGCCTTGCCTCGCAGCTCGCGGAAGTCGCGCTCCTGCGCCTCGTCTTGGGCCTCCTGCTCGGCCATCGCCGCCCGGCCGGCGGCGGGAAGCTCGGCGCCGTACCCGGTGGCGCGCACAGCTTCGACCAGCTCCGCCGGAGTGGTTGCCGCCGGATCGAACTCGACGGTCGCATTCGACAGCATCACGTTGACATTGGCGTCACGGACGCCGGGCGCCGCGGCCAGTGCGCGCTGCACCCGCGCCTGGCAGGCCGCGCAGGTCATACCGGTGACGGGGAGCACGATCTGCCGTGACGATCGCTCACCGGGCGCCACACTGGACCCTGGCCGATTCGCGTCTGTCTGGTTCTCGATACCGGTGGTCATGGGTTGCTCTACCTTTCCCACACTCGTTCA
Source organism: Gemmatimonadales bacterium (assembly GCA_013813675.1). Classification (GTDB taxonomy): domain Bacteria; phylum Gemmatimonadota; class Gemmatimonadetes; order Gemmatimonadales; family GWC2-71-9; genus CAVVWJ01. The sequence continues at coordinate 3,028 of JACCRH010000506.1, read as the reverse complement.
TACCCCGCGTGCCGACACATCACTCCACGATCAGCCGTCCGCGCAGCATCCCCATGCCGCAGGTGAACTCGAACGTGCCGGCCGTGTCCGGGCGAAGCTCGATCGTGGTCGTCTGGTGGGCGGGGAGGAATTTGCGGATATTGAAAGCCGGCAGCACGACCTCCTCCGAGCAGCCCGAGGTTTCCTGGCGGTCGAAGTGGAGGCGGAGCGGGGCGCCCCGGCGCACCCGAACAGCCGCCGGCGCGTAGCCGCCCCGAACGGCGATCGTGACCTCTTGCACCTCGGCATTGCGGTTGGCGCTGGCCGCACTGGCGGGCCCGCGCCCGGCAACGAAGAAGTACCAGTTCACCCAGGCGACGGCGGCGGCACCACCCGCCAACACCAGCCAATCGGTCCCGCTCATCGTCCGCCCTCCGCCGGCGCCGCCGGCGTCGCGGGGTAGCCCGCTTGGGTCAGTCGCTGCGCGACCGTTTCGGGGTCCGTGACAGTTGGGTCGTACTCCAGCCTGGCTTGGCCCACGCTTACCGCAATCACTCTGGTGCCCGGGCCCGCCGCAATCGCTTCGCGGACGCGATTCACGCAGTGGCCGCAACTCATCCCTTCGACAGTAAGGCTCAAACTTGGCATGGCTTCCTCCGCGTCCATGTAGGCATACCCGGTATCGGTATGGAAGTAGGAACGTATGATACCCCACCCCCCTATGTCAAGTGCCCGGAGTGCCCATTGCCCTCGTGAGCCCGCTGTTCTATGGTGCCAGGATGAGATTCCGTCCCTCTGCACTACGTTCACCACGGCTCGCGCGGCTCCTGCGCCTGGTCATGGTTGTGCTCCTGACGGTAGGCACCAGTGGCTCCTGGGCTGAACCGCTGCTGGGTTCCCACTGCGATGCACACGCTTCAGCCATCCACCGTTCTGCGGACCATGTCAGGCAGGTCCCTCAGTACCCAGCCGGGCCCGCGTGGACCCAGGGCGCCGAGCACGACTGCCCGCACTGCCCCCCATCGGATTGCTCCCAGGTCGCGCCGTGCGCCGCCTCCGGCAGCGCTGCGGTTGTGGAAGCGGTCAAGCCGGTGACCGACCTTCCCCCCCACAGCGTCGTGCAGGCGGCACGGCGCGACCAGCCTCGCTACCCATCCAGCCAGCCGCCTACTCCGCCTCCCCAGACACTCGCCTAGCCCGTTTCGCCAGGTAGCACTATCGCGCCTGGGCATCTTACGAACTAGGAGAACCGATCATGGGCACACTTCGCGCGACCGCACTCGCGGTCGGGCTCAGCTTAGCCATCCCCGCCGGCCATCTGGCCGCGCAGATCGATTATCGGAATCTCGACCACGAGCGTCCCGTCGCTACGGAAGACGCCTATCCGGTCGAACGGCATGCCTTCGAGCTGCTCCTTCCATTCAGGTCGGAGCGCGAGCGCGGTGGTGAGCGACAGCACCTGATCCCGGTCGAGGTCGAGTACGGACTCTTCGACAACGCCCAGGTCGGCGTGGGTCTCCCGCTCGGGGCCGTGGACGCCCTCGAGTCCGACACCGAGTGGGGCCTGGGAGGGCTGGAAGTGTTCGGGCTCTACAACTTCAACACTGAAGGTCCAGCGCTGCCGGCCCTGTCCATCAGGGCGGACGTCTCGCTGCCGGTGGGCTCGCTGTCGAGTGAGCATGCCCGCGTCAGCCTGAAGGGGATTGCCACCCGATCCTGGGGATTGACTCGGCTTCACTTCAATGCGGGGCGAAGCTTTGGCTCCGAGGACGAGCCGGGTGTCGAGTTCGCCCCGCGCTGGAGCTACAGCCTGGCGCTCGATCGCACGCTGTTCCGCCAGAGCCTGCTGATCGTGGCTGAGCTGCTCGCCCAGCGGGCCGTGAGCGGCTCGCCGGTGGAGGTGAATGCCGGCATCGGGATGCGCTACCAGCTGAGCCCGACCTTCGTGCTCGATGGTGGTGTCGCGCGGCGCCTCCGCTCGCGGGTGGGGCCGGACTACGGCCTGACGATTGGCCTCTCTCATGTGTTCGGGCTGTCCTGGCTCATGCCGGGCCGAGCCCGCTGACCCCATGGAGCTCACGATGCAACGCACGATAAGAGTCACCCTCGCCCTCGCTGCCCTGCTTGCCGGCCCCCTGTCGCTGGAGCGGCTGGCGGCCCAGGACCGGCGCGACGAATGGTTCTATATGCCGGGCAGCTTCAATTGGCAGTTCCTGCGCACGTACCCGTCGGCGGCCCGACTGTTCAACGCCTTCGATTACGGCCACGCCGTGCTCTACGAGAGACTGTATACCCGGCGCGGCGACGCGGCGGAGGCATTAGAGAAGGAGTACCGGTTCCTCACCACCGACCTCCTGGTGAGGCCCCCGCGTTTCGCGGTGGTCGAGGAAGCCGTGTCGCCGTCGTACGCGAAGGCCGCATGGCGCGCCAAGCAGATGTTCGACTGGGCCCACCTGCTGCACCGCCAGATTTACGACATCTATTCCGATGAGCGCCTCGACACCACCGCGAAGGATTCCCTGATCGAACGCGTAACCGACTCCTACCTGGCGCGGCGCGAGTACGCGTTCGCCCCCGTGCCGAAGTCCATGGACCTGATGGAGGGCCAGTATTTCAGCCGGACCTTCCGCCAAGCCTACCCCGAGTTCAATGGGCTGATCTGGGCGTACCACTGGCTCCAAGTCGGACTCTATGAGCCCCTGATCGAGGGCACCACGGCCGCCGAGCGGAAGTCCGGCATGGATGCCGCCTTGGCCCGCTTCTGGTCCATGCTGGAGGACCCGCCCAGCCGGATGCCCGCCTTCATGCCGATGACGTCGGCCATCGCCCCGCGGTTCAGCCAGCGGCACCCGCGCGCGGCGGCGATCTTCGACAACCTCCACATGATGCACGACATCATCTCCGACGTACTCACGACCGACCTGGTGCCGCACCGCCGGAAGCGGGAGGTGATCTACCAGCAGCTCGACGGGCTGCGGGACTCCACCAGGAACACGATGACGTGGGAGGAATGGCGGAACATGGGCGAGATGATGGGCGGCGTAGCGGC
>JACCRH010000503.1 GCA_013813675.1 Gemmatimonadales bacterium | reverse complement strand
TCGCAGATCAGCCGGCGCTGGCTCCCACCGGTGGCGGGCAGCTCCGCCAGGCAGACATCGGTGTCTGGGCGGTCGAGCTGTTGGGCCGAGTAGAGGATGCCGCTGCCGTCGGCCAGCCAGGCCGGGTTTCCGTCGTGCGCCTGGTTCAGCGTCAGCCGCACCGGCGGCCCCGGGTCGAAAGGCGTGTCGGTGCCCTGAGGATTGGAGAACGGATCGCTGTGACTGCAGGCGGTGGATTGCCCGAGTAGAGACAGCAGGGCGAACGCGGTCCACCTGGTCGGTCTCACGGGCGTGCCATGTGTCATGCGGGGCCTGGAAAAGGCGGGATTCAGAAAGGGACGAGCGAATGACATCCGCCAGCACAGCCGAGTGTTCGATTCCGGGATTCGGCCATCCCGCGACCGAACACCAAAGTCGCTCCACCGGCCCAGCGCGTTCTGGTCAAGTCATGCGGTGCCAACCCATTGCCAATACGCTTGCACCCGGCACGCTCCTTCCCTCTGGACTCCTCCGGCAGCCTGGCAGCGCCCCGGCTCCGGCACTCGCAGAGGACCCTCTAATAAGGAACAGGCGTGGACATTCCCCGTGCACCGGCCAACCGAAACCGGAAGCGGCTGATCTATGGCGGTATCGCCGTCGTGGCCGTGGTGGCGACCACGCTGGGACTTCGCGGCCTCAAGCCGGCGGCGCCTCGGGTGGATCGCGCCTCGGTCTGGATCGACTCGGTGCAGAAGGGGCCGCTGGTGATCGAGGTCCGCGGCCCCGGCACCCTGGTGCCGGAGCGGGTGCGATATATCTCCGCGGTGACCGCCGGGCGGGTCGAGCGCCGGCTGGCGGAGCCGGGTCAGGAGGTCCACCCGGAGACGGTGCTGCTCGAGCTCAGCAACCCCGACGTGCAGCTCGAGGCGCTGGAGTCGGAGCGCCAGCTCACCGTGGCCCAGGCCGACCGGGTGAATCTGCAGACCAACCTCGTGACCCAACGCTTGAATCAACAGGCGGCGGTGGCCGCCGCCAAGGCCGCGTACCAGGACGCCAAACGCAACGCCGAGGCGGCGGAAGGGCTGGCCACCAAGGAGCTCATTTCGGCGATGGAGGCGAGTCGCGCGATCGACCGGGTGGAAGAGCTGGAGACCCGGTACAAGGTCGAGGAGGAGCGCCTCGCGGTGATGGTCGGCGCGTACGATTCGCAGCTCGCGCTGCAGCGCGCGCAGGTCGGCCGGCTGAACGCGGTGACCGAGTTTCAGCGCGGCCGGATCCGCTCGATGAAGGTGCTGGCCGGCGCCAATGGCATCCTGCAGGAGCTGCCGCTCGAGGTGGGCCAGTGGGCCCAGTCGGGCGCGACCCTGGCCCGGCTGGTAGAGCCGGGCAAGCTCAAGGCGGTGCTCCGGATCCCGGAGACGCAGGCCAAGGACGTGGCGATCGGTCAACCCGCGGCGATCGACACCCGCAACGGCATCGTCAAGGGCAAGGTCTACCGGATCGACCCGGCGGTGCAGAACGGCACCGTGACGGTGGACGTGTCGCTGGAAGGCGAGCTGCCACGCGGCGCGCGACCGGACCTCTCGGTGGACGGCACCATCCAGGTGGAGCGCCTGGAGGATGTGCTGCACGTGGGCCGGCCGGCCTACGGCCAGGCCAACAGCGCCGTGGGTCTCTTCAAGCTCACGCCGGACGGCACCGAGGCCACCCGGATCAACGTCCGGCTGGGCCGTACTTCGGTCAACACGGTCGAAATCCTCGGCGGGCTACAGCCGGGAGAGAAGGTCATCATCTCGGACATGTCGAGATGGGACGGGAACGATCGGGTGAGGGTGAACTGATGGAACCATCGGAGATCAGCTATCGGCCAGCAGGGACGCATTCGGCGCATTCCCTTCCACGACGTGACCACCGTAGCACGCCGTTGCGCACCGGCTGGCCGATAGCTGACACCCGACCGCTGAGGGCTGACAACCGAAGGCTGCCTCCAACCTGCACTGCGGGAATCCCATGGCCGAGACCCTGATCCGACTCGAAGGTATCAAGAAGGTGTTCTACACCGACGAGGTCGAGACCCACGCGCTGTCGGACATTCACCTGGACATCAAACATGGGGAGTACGTGGCGATCGCAGGCCCGTCGGGCTGCGGGAAGACCACGCTGCTCTCGATCCTCGGCCTGCTGGACACCCCGACGGACGGAACCTACACGCTGGATAATCAGCCGGTGGCCAAGCTGTCCGCCTCCCAGCGCGCCCGGGTCCGGAACCGGCAGATCGGATTCATCTTCCAGGCCTTCAACCTGATCGGCGATCTCACGGTCTACGAGAACGTCGAGCTTCCCCTCACCTACCGCGGCATGGCCTCCGACGACCGGCGCAAGCGGGTGCAGGCCGCGCTCGAGCGGGTGGGGATGTCGCACCGGATGAAGCACTTTCCGGCCCAGCTCTCGGGCGGCCAGCAGCAGCGCGTCGCGGTGGCGCGCGCGGTGGCGGGCGACCCGGCGATCCTCCTGGCCGACGAGCCCACCGGCAACCTGGATTCCACCAACGGCGAAGCGGTGATGGAGCTGCTGCGGGAGCTGCACCAGGCCGGCGCCACCATCTGCATGGTCACCCACGATCCCCGCTACGCCCGCCATGCCGACCGCTCGGTCCACCTCTTCGACGGCAAGGTGGTCGAGGAGCGGCAACTCACCGCCGTGAGCTGAGGCGAGGAGGCCGCCGTGTCCCACGATCTGCGCTTCGCGCTCCGCCGGCTGAGTCGCACCCCGGGTTTCACCGCCGCCGCGGTACTCTGCCTCGGGCTCGGGATCGGCGCTAACACCGCGATCTTCACGGTGATCAACGCCGTCCTCCTGCGGCCGCTGCCCTACGACGAGCCGGAGCGTCTGGTCGGGGTCTGGGAGGCCAACCGGATCCGCGGGAGCGAGCGCAACGTGATCTCGCCCGCGAATTACCTCGATTGGACCGCCGGCAGCACCGTCTTCGGCGGCATGGCCGCGGTGCACGACATCAGCGCGAGCCTCACCGGCGGAGGGGAGCCGGAGGAGGTGCCGGTGCAGCGCGCCACCGCGAGTCTCTTCCAGGTGCTGGGCCTCCGCCCCGCACTCGGCCGCACTTTGTCGGTCGAGGACGACATGCCCGGTGGAGCGGAGGTCGCCGTTCTGAGCCACGGGCTCTGGGAACGGCGCTACGACGCCGATCCGGGCATCGTGGGCAAGCCCATTCACCTCGATGGATCCACGGTCACCGTGGTTGGCGTGATGCCGCCGGAGACCGAGTCGATCGGCCGGGAGCCCCGGCCCGACATCTGGATACCGATGCGTCTCGATCCGGCGGAGGACTACCGTGAGACCAGCGGGCGCATCCTGCAGGCCGTCGCCCGGCTGGGGCCGGGCGTCACCATCGCGCGGGCCCAGGCCGAGATGGCCACGATGGCGGCCCGGCTCGCCGCGGAGCATCCCAACTACAACACTCACTGGTCGGTAAACCTGGTGCCGCTCAGTGAACAGACGATCGGGCAGGTGCGTCGCCCCCTCGAGCTGCTGGGCGGCGTGGTGCTGCTGGTGCTGCTGATCGCGTGCGGCAACGTCGCCAACCTGCAACTGGCCCAGGCCACCGCGCGGAGGCGGGAGATCGCGGTGCACGCGGCGCTCGGGGCGAGCCGGCTCGACCTCGGCCGCCGGCTGCTGGCGGAGAGCGTCCTGGTGGCGGCGGCCGGCGGCGCGCTGGGAGTGCTGCTCGCCTGGTGGTGCACCGACGCCCTGGCCACGCTCGCTTCCACCAGCGTTCCCCGCATGAACGAGGTCAGCGTCGATGCCGGTGCCCTCGCCTTCACCCTCGTCATCTCGCTCGCCGCCGGCATCGGCTTCGGCCTGGTGCCCGCGCTGCACGCTTCGCGGGGAGATCTGCACGGCGACCTCAAGGATGGCGGGCGAGGCTACTCCAGCCGCGGCGGCCGCACCCGCGGCATTCTGGTCGGCGCGCAGGTGGCAAGCTCACTGGTGCTGCTGGTGGGCGCCGGGCTGCTGCTCAAGAGCTTCGCTCGGCTCAACGATGTGAACCTGGGGTTCAATCCCGACAAGGTGCTCACCGCGCGGGTGACGCTTGGCGGCGAGCGCTATGAGGACGAGGCCCGACAGGTCGGCTTCTTCGAGGAGCTGCTCGACCGGGTGGAGAATCTTCCCGGCGTCCGGGCCGTGGGCGCCATCAACTGGCTGCCGCTCTCGGGCCTGCGCTCCGCGACCCGGATGACGATCGAGGGGGAGCCGCCCACCCGGCCGGGCGAGGAGCCGGCGGCCGACGTCCGCGCCGTCGATCCCGGCTTCTTCGCGGCCTTGGAGATTCCGGTCATCCGCGGCCGCACCATCGAGCCGGGCGACCGCGCCGGCGTGCCCCGGTCGGTGGTGGTGAACCAGAGTTTCGTGGCCCGCTACCTGGTGGGGCGCGATCCGCTGGGCCGGCGCATCCACATGGAATGGGGCGACACGCTAGTGGGCACCGTGGTGGGTGTGGTGGGCGACATCAAGCACACCGGCGTGGATTCGGCCGCCTCACCGACGGTCTACTGGGCGCTGCCTCAGTTCCCCCACAACTTCATGACCCTGGTCATCCGGACCGCCGACGATCCGACGCGCCTGGCGAACGGCGTGGTGGCCCAGGTACGTGCGCTCGATGCCGATCAGCCGGTATCCGATCTCAAATCTTACGACGAGTGGCTCGGCGGCGCGGTGGCCCGGCGCCGGTTCAGCCTATTGCTGCTTGGCGGGTTCGCCGCGCTGGCGTTGGCGCTCACCTCGATTGGACTCTACGGGATCACGGCCTACGGTGTGGTCCAGCGGGTTCGCGAATTCGGCATCCGCCTCGCCCTCGGCGCCAGCCAACGGGACGTGCTCTGGGAGGTGCTGCGGCAGGCGATGGTGGTCGTTGGCGCGGGGATTGCCGCCGGCCTGCTCGGCGCGGTGGCCCTGTCCCGGCTGGTGTCGTCGCTCCTCTTCGAAGTGAGCCCCACCGATCCGGCGGTGTTCGTCACCATCGCGGTTCTGCTGCTCGCGGTGGGCACCATCGCCGGGCTCATTCCCGCCCGCCGGGCCACTCGGGTGGATCCGATGGTCGCCATCCGCTCGGAGTGACGCGACTCATGGCTCTGCTCTCGAATGTGCGCCATGCGCTCCGCTCCCTCCGCCGCGCCCCGGCCTTCACCATGGCGGCGGTGGCCACGCTGGCGCTGGGGATCGGAGCGAACACCGCGATCTTCAGCGTCGTCAACGGGGTGCTGCTGGATCCGCTGGGATATCCCGACCCCGAATACCTGGTGGTCGTGTGGGGACGGCACGCTACGATCGGCCAGGAGACGGCGTCGCTGCCGGATTTTCTCGACTGGCGGAGCGAGGCCCGCTCCTTCGAGAGCCTTGCCGCCATGACCCACACCCGATTCAACCTCACCGGCGCCGGCGAGCCGGAGGTGGTGCGTGGGGCGCTCGCGACCGCGGGACTGCTCCGGGTGTTCGGCATCGTGCCCTCGGTGGGCCGCGGGTTCAGCGCCGACGAGGAGCGCGTCGCCGCCCCCAGGGTGGCCATGCTCGACGAGGGCTACTGGCAGCGCCGCTACGGCGGCCAGCGAGACATCATCGGGCGGCAGATCCTGCTGAGCGGTATTGCTCACACCGTGGTCGGCGTCGTCCCTGCCGCGCTGCGGCTGGAGCAGCCGGTAGAGATTTGGACCCCGCTGGCCACCGACACTACCCGCCCCCGCCGCGCCGACTTCCTCACGGTGTTCGGCCGCCTCAAAGCAGGGGTGACGCGGGAGAGTGCCCAGCAGGAGATGACCACGATCGCCCGGCGACTGGAGGCGCAGTATCCCCAGACCAACGCACACTGGGGAGCCGAGGTGGTGAGTCTCCGGGAGCAGGTGGTGGGCGAGATCCGCCCCGCGCTGCTGGCCTTCATGGGCGCGGTCGGCTTGGTGCTCCTGATCGCCTGCACCAATGTCGCGAATCTGATGCTGGCGCGGGTGGCGGGGCGGAGCCGTGAGATGACCATCCGGTCGGCCCTGGGCGCATCGCGGGCGCGAATCGCGGGGGAGTTGCTGCTGGAGAGTGTGCTCCTCGGCCTCCTGGGCGGCTGCCTCGGTCTGCTGTTGGCAGTCTGGGGCATCGACGCCTTGCGCTCGTTGGAGCCGGGGACGATTCCCCGGATCGAGGAGATCGGACTCGATCTCCGAGTGCTCGGGTTCGCCCTCGCGCTTTCCCTGGTCACCGGACTGCTGTTCGGTCTGGCGCCTGCGTGGCGTCTGGCCGGGCGCGACCTCCGCGATGGACTCACCGAGGGCAGCCGCGGCGTCGCCGGCGGCAGGGGCATTCACCGGACCCGCTCGGCGCTCATCTTCGCCGAGGTCGCGCTGGCGTTCGTGCTGCTGGCCGGCGCGGTGCTGCTGCTCCGAAGCTTCGACCGGCTGCAGCGGGTGGATCCAGGTTTCACCTCCGACCGGGTGCTCACCGCGCGAGTCACCTTGCCGCGGATCAAGTATCCCGATGAGGCCGGATGGACCGAGTTCGGGGGCCAGCTACTGGCCCGGACGGAGGCGCAGCCCGGCGTGGCCTCCGCGGCGCTCGTGTCCGACGCGCCGCTGGGAGACTCGCCGCCCTACTGGAGCTTCGAAATCCAGGGTGTCGCGTCGCCCCGGGACGGGTCGGTTCAGGACGCCGCGGTCTTCACCACCAGCGCGGGGTACTTCGAGACCCTGCGGATACCGCTGATCGAGGGCCGCTTCTACCAGGCGACCGACCGTGCGGGTACGCCCGACGTGGCGGTGATCAGCCAGTCGCTGGCCCGCCGCTTCTGGAAAACCGGGCGCGCGCTCGGGGCCCGGATCACGCTGGGCGATCCGGCCGACCCCGAGGCCCGCTGGCTCACCGTGGTCGGCGTTGCCGGTGACACCCGGCAGGAGCGCCTGAGCGAGCAGGCGTACCCTCAGATCTACCTCCCGTTCCAACAGTCGCCGACCCGCTCCATGGTGCTCACCGTCCGCGTCGTGGGCGACCCGAGCGCGATCGTCCCAGCGATCCGGCGCTCCCTCGCCGAGCTCGACCCCGAGCTTCCACTGGCCGACGTCGGCACGCTCGAGGCACGGAAAGCGGCTTCGCTCGCCCGGCCGCGGATCAACGCCACGGTGTTCGGCACCTTCGCGCTGGCGGCGCTGGTGCTCGCCGCGGTGGGGATCTACGGCGTCGTCGCCTACGGCGTGGTGCAACGCACCCGGGAGCTGGGCATCCGCATGGCGCTCGGCGCCGGCGGAGCCACGCTCCTGCGCATGGTGATCCGGCAGGGGATGGCACCGGTGCTGGGCGGCCTGGTCCTGGGCCTGGCGGGCGCGCTCGCGGGCGGCCACGTGTTGCGCGGCCTGCTGTTCGGCGTGGGCACCAGTGATCCGGCGACGTTCGCCGCGGTCACCTTCTTCCTGGTCGCGGTGGCCCTGGCCGCGACCTATCTGCCGGCGCGGCGGGCGGCGCGCTCGGACCCGATGATTGCGCTGAGGAACGACTGAGCATGGACTCCCCGCTGCAGAACATCCGCCTGGCCGTCCGGTCGCTGAGCAAGAGCCCGGCGCTCACCGCCTCCGTCCTGCTCACGTTGGCGCTCTGCATCGGCGCCACGACCGCGATTTTCAGCGTGGTGTACACGGTGCTCTTCCGGCCGTTGCCCTTCGCGGACCCGGCGGACCTCCTGCTGGTGCGGACCACCTGGAAGGGTATGGGTGGTTCCGTTTCCGGTGGTAACTGGGCCGACATCAAGCGTCAGACCAAGACCTTCCGGTACTTCGTGCCGGCGCACGGCACCAGCTTCAACCTCGCGGGCGCGGACACGCCCGAGAACGTGGATGCGGCGCGGGTGGGCGCCGCCTACTTCACCATGCTGGGGGTTCAGCCCGCGCTGGGCCGCGACTTCTTGGCGGAGGAGGACGCGCCGGGTCGGGGCAATGTCGTGCTGTTGAGCGACCAGCTCTGGCGCAGGCGGTTCGGGGCGGATCCCGGCGTAGTGGGCCGGGACGTCAGGCTCGACGGGCGGCCCCACACGGTGGTCGGGGTGATGCCGGCGACTATGGACTACACGGTCTTCGACGAGGAGCTCTGGGTTCCCACGGCGTTCACCCCCGAACGGCTCGCCGAGCACGACGAGCACTTCCTGCTCGTGTTGGGGCGGCTCCAGCCGGGCGTGACCCAGGCGGAGGCCGCGGCGGAGATGCGCGGTCTGGCCCGCTGGCTGGAGACCACGTACCCCGACGACAACCAGGGTCGGGGCATCAGGATCTCGCCCTATATGGAGGAGTTGGTCGGCGACTACCGGCCCCGGCTCTACGTGCTGCTCGGCGCGGTAGCCTTCGTCCTGCTCATCGCGTGCGCCAATATCGCCAACCTGCTGTTGGCCCGCGGCGCGGCGCGGTCGCGTGAGATCGCGATCCGGGCGGCCATCGGCGCGGGACGGGGTCACCTGCTCCGTCAGGCCCTCACCGAGAGCCTGGTGCTCGCGGTCGCCGGCGGCGTGCTCGGGCTGCTCGCGGGCTATTGGGGCGTCACCCTGCTGGCTGACTTCGGGCCGGCGGACGTGCCGCGCCTCGCGCAGGTCAAGGTGGACGGACCGGTCCTCGCCTTCGCCATGGGTCTTACCCTGGCGAGTGGGCTCATCTTCGGTCTGGCCCCCGCTCTCCGCACCTCATCCTGGTCGCCCCAGGAGGCGCTGAAGGAAGGCGGGCGCACGGGCTCCCGGGCGGGAAGTCGCGACCGCCTGCGGAACGTGCTCGTGGTGGCCGAGATCGCGCTTGCCCTGGTGCTGCTCACCGGCGCCGGACTGCTGATCCGGAGCGCGGTCGCGCTCAATGGCGTGGATCCGGGCTTCGATCCCCGCGGGGTAGTCGCGGGACGGGTCGCTCTCCCGGCGACCGCGTACGAGTCGCCCGAAGCGGTCATCCAGGCGTTCGAGCGGATCGAGGCGCGGCTCGCCGCCGTGCCCGGCGTCGCGAGCGCCGCGCTGGTTTCAGCAGCCCCGCTGGAGGACGGCAGCAGCAACGGCCTGGTGCCGGAAGGCCGGACGGTGGACATCACCTCGTCCATCAACTCGCTGATGCGGCTGGTGACGCCGGCCTACTTCGGCACCATGCGCATCGAGCTGGTGCGCGGCAGGACCTTCACGGCGGACGACCGCCGGGGCGCGCCGCTGGCGATGATCATCAACCAGTCGCTCGCTCGGGAGGCATTCCCCGGGCAGGACCCCATCGGCAAGCGGATCGCGTGCTGCGAGGCCGGTCCGGACGGTTCCCCCGGTTGGAAGGAGGTCGTCGGGGTGGTGAGGGATGTCCGGGCCCAGGGGCTCGACGAGGAGCCGGTCCCCGAGTTCTACCTCCCGATGGTGCAGGCCCCCGACGCGGCCTGGAACTGGACCAATCGCACGATGACGGTGGCCGTGCGTGCCCAGGGCGACGCGGTGCCGCTCATGGCCTCGCTGCGCCGTGCCGTCGCGGAAGTGGATCCCGCGCTGCCGCTGTACGGTCTGGGCACGATGCAGGGCAGGTTGACGGATTCCCTGGCGCAGTCCCGGTTCAGCAGCACCCTCCTCACCGTTTTCGGGGCCATCGCACTGGTGCTGGCCGCGATCGGGGTCTACGGCGTGATCTCCTACGGCGTGACCCAACGCACCCAGGAGATCGGCATCCGGGTAGCGCTCGGCGCCCGCGACACCGACGTGCTGACTCTGG
>JACCRH010000492.1 GCA_013813675.1 Gemmatimonadales bacterium | reverse complement strand
GCCACGGCTCGTTGATCGCCGTGTTCTGAAAGAACTGGAACTCGGCCGCGCGCCGGGAGAGCCAGCCGAAGAGCCACGACGCCCGCCACGCGGTGATGCTCGCCTGATTGGTGTTGGGACCCAGCTCGGCCTTGCCCTCGCGGGTGAAGAAGTCCATCGCCAGCCCGTCGTTGTGCCGGCTGAAGCCGGGCGCGCCCAGCCGCGCGCCCACGTAGCGGGCGAGGAACGCCACCGCCGCGGCGCCGTGGGCCCCGCCTTCGAGCTTCTCCCGCTGGGTCTGGGTGTTGGGGTAGTACTTGGTGCGAAAGGTGCGCTCCCAGCTGGAGAACTGGGTCTCGACCGAGCGGTAGCCGCTCCGCGCGCCGAACGCCTTGACCTCCAGCGCCGCCGTGTTGCCCTGGGCCTGCTCCGCCACGAGCCCCTCCCGCGCGGCGGCGAGCATTGCGCGGCAGCGCTCGGCCGCGGGCGCCCGCATGCGCTGGCCGTGCTCCACCGCGGCAAGGTCGGCGGCCGCCACACTGGGCACGAAGGTCCGCTGCCGCGCCGACGACGCGATGTGCCGGTCGTACACCCGGCGCATGAAGTCGAGCTGCTCGGACGTGGCGCCGTCCCACTGCAACCGGTCGGAGGACGGGGGCGCGGAGGCCGCCCCGTCCTCCGCCAACTCCTCGAACGGCACCCGCCCGCGCCACGCCACCGACGTCGTCATTGGGAACCTCCTACGGGTTGAGGCGGACGTGGAGGTGATCCCGGTGCGGAGGCCACCCTCCGGGTCCGGGCCGGTCGTAGCTCGCATGACCCTGGCCCACGAGCTTGCCCGCCAGCGCGGCGGCGCCCGCCGGACCTGCGGGCCGTCCCGCTGGTGGAGCCGGACCCCAGCTTGCGTTCCAAGCACGCGCGGCGTCGGTGGCGATCGCCTGCGCGTCGGCCAGCACCCAAGTCACGCCGTGCCAGGTGCAGGTGTTGAGCTTGTCCCAGGTGGCCAGGCAGTAGGCGACGACGGTGGCGTAGCGCCGCCGGATCGCGTCCAGCCGCGCGCCGGCGAGTGCCGCGCCCGCGACCCCGAAGTCGGCCGAGGTGGACGCCGGCGGAGTCAGCGGCCGCAGCGTGAGCGCCGCGGGGTCCGCGCCCTGACACAGGTACATCTCGGGAATGCCGGTGGATGCGTTGGGGAAATCGACTACGTAGAGGTCGACGTCGCGGCCCACCCGATGACTGCCGTGGTCGGTCATCTGCTCCCCGACGGCGTGCGAGACGTCGCCCACGCCGAGGAACTGTCCGGTGCGCGCCAGGTAGAACGCGGCGAGCCCCAGGATCCAGTCGATCGTGGCGGTCTCACCCCACTGCCGGTGCAGGCTGGCGCCGGAGTAGGCCCGCTTGGTCAGCACGTAGGGCATGCCGCGCAGCTGGGCGGTGTGGGCCAGGTTGCGCCACTCCACGCCCTCCACCACCGAATCGACCCGGCGCGCGCGCGGATCGTCGGCCACGGCGAGGTGCAGCTCGCGGGTGGTGCCCCGGCGGAGCGCGGCGAAGCCGAGCCCATCGAACGGCGCGCCGGTCAGGAGGAGCTTGACCGGCCGCGCCGCCCGGCGGGCCACGCTCGGCTCCGCGTGCAGGTCGAGACCCCACAGGCCGGCGACCTCGGCCGCCACCATCTGGTCGCGGTCCAGCCGGACCAGGTGGGTCGCGCGGCCGCCGGTGTGCTCGGCTCGGAGGCGGGTGGGGCAGCGCGAGGTCGCGTCGCATGCTGGCGCGCTCACCGGGAGTCCGAGACCCGAGAGGGTGCGGGCCCGGGTGATCGCGTCCACCAGTCCCTGCGCCACGCGAATGCCGCCGCCGCAGTCGAACGGATCGGCCTGCTCGGGAAGGCCTTCGCCGGTGGGCCGGAGCAGCAGCGTGCCGGGCCCGAGCCGGCCGCCGCGACGCACCACCCGCCGGGTCGGTGAGGCCGCCGTGGGCCCGGCCAGGGCGACGGTCTCCACCAGCCCCGGCGCCGCGCCGCTGAACCCCTCGCTGGTGACCACGCCGACTCGCGCGGCTCCTCCACCCAGCGCCCGCTCGACCAGCACATCGCCGGGCGCCGGGGTGAATCGGAGCGCGCGGGCCGGCTCGCCCACCACCTCGAACCCGGCCGGCCCTCCCTCGCCGCCACCGTTCGGCCGGTCGAAGAGCCAGGAGGCCAGACCGGGCGGCTCCTCGCGCAAGCCGGCCGTGGCCAGCGCGTGGTCGAGCGCGCCGAGTGCGACCGCGATCGGGTCGTCGAGCACGAAGCCGCTCTCGTCCCCCTCGTCGTCCTCGACCTCGCCGCCGCAGGGCGGGGCGACCGGATCGAGCTCCAGCGGCGGCAGCGCATCCGCGACTTCCTCCACCTCCTCGCCGGCCTCGGCCGCCTGGCGCTCTCGCAGCCGCCGGATGACCTCGTACACCCGGTCGGCCTCCGGGCGCTGGTGGCTCAGCCGGTCCCGCAGCCGCGTCCGCCGCGCCTGGCTGCACGCGCCCCACGTCGTCGCGGTGTCTTGGAGGGCCTGGTCGAGATGCGCCAGCTTCTCCGCCGGTGTCGCCCACCGGTTGAGTGCCGCCAGCAGCGGCCGAAGGCAGGCCGAGTAGCGTACGTAGGCGGAGAGCAGCAGCGCCTTGAGGGTGAACACGACCTGGTCGGGATTGGCGGTGTCGAGGCGGGGGATCCCGTTGGCCGGCTCCTCGATCCGCGCGAGGCCGGGCTCGAGCTCGCGGCTGCTGGTCTCCAGGATCAGCTCCTGCACGTGGGGCCAGGCGACCACGTCGCGGAGCTTGGCGACCAGCGCGCGACGGTGGGCGGCGTCGACGTGGGCCAGGCCGTCCTTGGCCGGGTCGGCGCTGCCGGAATGGAACCACGCGATGTTGCGGCGCTCGTCGGCCGCCCGGCCGTGCAGCGTGGTGGCCGCCCCCGCCGCGCCGCCGATGACCAGGTCGGTATGCCCGTCGTGACTTCGGGTCTGCAGCCGGTGGGGATCGCCCCCGAGCCCGTCGCGGAACAGGGCGGGGTCCCGTGCCTGCAGCGCCTCCAGCAGCCGAAACACCGCGCTCCGCTGGAGGTTGAACTGAATCGGCCCCAGGCTGATCCCGGCGCCGAGATCGTAGGCGTTGATCGCCTCCAGCCGACCCTCGCGCGCGGCGATGACGGCCAGATAGCACTCCGGCTCCCTGATCGGGTAGGCCACCAGCGGCAGGGTGAGGCCGAGCAGCTCCGCGCCCCGGAAGCCGGTCTGGTTCACGTCTCTGATCCGGAGGGTGCGCGGCGCGAGCTGCGCGACTAGCCCGCGCAGCGTCGGCATCGAGCGGCCCCGGAGCCAGGCCTGGTTGACGGTGACGCCTTGGATCGCGGGCGCCGGCTGCGCCGCGGCGAGCGCCCGTTCCCAGGTGCGGCGCTGAGAGGACTGGTCGCGGTCGGCCATCGCGTAGAACTCGCGCGCCCGCGGGGGCCGCACCCAGCGGGTGCCCCGCGCCAGCAGGTCGGCGGGGATGTACGCCTCGCCCGCGAACACCGCCGCGTCGCAGCCGGGGATATCGGCGTCGAGCACGTCGGCGCCGCCGGGGCTGACGGCCGCGCGGAGCCTGAGACAGTCGAATTGGCTGCCGCGCAGTCCATCGCCGCGCATCACCCAGGAGGCGCGGCGGCGGAGCAGGGCGTACTGGATGGCGTCGTCCAGCGTGTTCGAGCTGTACTCCGCCGTGTCGTGCGCTGCGAGCGTGTGCTGTCCGGCCGACGTCGCGATCTGGCCGACTACCGCCTCGGCGGTGGCGGACTCGGCGACCTCGAGGTCGAGGGCTTGCTCGTCCATGACTGATTCCTCCTCCCCTGGCGCTGCGGCGCGCTGCACCGCCGCGAGGATGTCGAGCCGGCCGCTGCCGACCCGGCCGGTGTGCTCTCGTGGGATGCCGCTCCGGTCGGCGGCCGACAGCAGCCGCCGGCGGACCTCGCCGATCGGGAGCGCGCGGGGCGCGGCCTCCAGCATGAGGGCGACCGTGCCGGTCACGTGCGGCGCCGCCATGCTGGTGCCCGACTTCCGGGTGAGTCTTCCCTCCCCGGCCGCCGCGCCGGCGG